>NZ_DLNJ01000025.1:0-585 GCF_002478345.1 Microbacterium sp. UBA7513 | reverse complement strand
CATCTGGACCTTCGGCGGCCCGCGCTCGACCGCGCAGATCATCGACGGCTACCTCGAGGTGCTCTCGAAGTGACGGAGACCCTCCGCCTCGACGACGCGACGGCGACCGCGGAGCCCGACGCCCCGGCGTCCGCCGTCCCCGTGGAGGCGGAGGGTCGGAAACCGGCGGTGTGGACGGGCGTCGGTGTGCTCATCGCGCTCGCCGTCGTGCTGGTCGCGGTCGCCTGCTGGCACCTCACCCAGGGCACGAGCGGCGCGGTGTTCGCCGACGCCGACGTCCTCTGGGGGGCGCGGGTGCCGCGGCTCGCCGCCGGTGTCGCGGTGGGCGTGGCCCTCGGGGTCGCGGGCATCCTGCTGCAGTCCCTCGCCCGCAATGCCCTCGCGTCGCCGGACACGCTCGGCGTGACCGCCGGGGCCTATCTCGCCGTCACGGCGCTCGCCGCGTTCGGGATCGCCGTGCCGGTGTGGGCCTCCGGGGCGGTGGCGTTCGCGGGCGGCATCGTCGCCGCGGGCATCGTGCTCGGACTGGCCGGAGGGGCGGGGGCGTCCACGACCCGCCCCATCCTCGCCGGCACCCCGCTCGCC
>NZ_DLNJ01000031.1:0-27841 GCF_002478345.1 Microbacterium sp. UBA7513 | reverse complement strand
ACCACTCAAACGGACGCGGCCTCCGGCCGTATCGCTCGCGATCTCGGCGGGCCTGAACATCGAAGCCGTGCAAAGCTCCGCGGTGTCGGGTTGGCGCGATGGCCTTGATGTGTATTCAGACGGGTTCGATGTCGATTTTGACCACGTGGCCGGTCGCCTCAACGAAGCTACGAGCGAAAGTATGGTCACAGTGCGGTCGCGTCCCCGCCGACGAAGCAACCCAAGAAACGGACTGCCCCTGAGGCCAGTAGAAGGCCGGGATCGGGGCAGTGGCTCCGGGAGCGTCGATTCCGGAGCCCCACGGTTGTCAGTCGTGCGGCCGTGGTTCGACGCCCAGGCGCTCGCAGGCCGCGTCGTACAGCGCCACAACCTCTCGGCGCACTTCGCGGCGCTCGGTGATCGGGCCGCCGGGCCAGGGGACACGGAGCTCTGACGTCGTGCCGCCACGGGAGATCTCCCAGACGCCGACCTCGCCGTCGAAGCCGGTCATCACGGACGCATCGATCGCCTCCGCGGACGGTTCGGCGAAGGCGCGCGCGATGAGGAGGTTGTCGTCGGTGTGGTCGCCGTTCATGTGGCGGAGGACGGCGGTGATCACGTCGGCATCGAACTCATGGGGCACAGGGACACCCTACGACGACGCGCGGGGCCGACTTTCAGCATCCGCGTTCTAGACTCAGGAGACACGTCTTCGGGGGTTCCCACACATGCAGCTTCTCTCGTCGCGCCGGTGGCGCGCCGCAGCGGCCACGGCGGCCGTTCTCGGTCTCGTCCTCACCGGATGCTCCTCCGAGGGCTCCTTCAGCTATACGCCGCCCGCGCAGGTCGACGCCACGCTTCCCGACGACACGGTCGCGGCGCTGCAGGGCGCGGTCGACAACGCGCTCGCGGCCTCCGGGGCCAGCGGGGCGATCGTCGGGGTCTGGGTGCCGTGGAGCGGCACCTGGGTCGCCGCTACGGGCACGCAGGACAAGGCGGAGGGCGGCGAGCTCTCGACCGACATGTCCTTCCGCATCGCGGACATCACGCGACTGATGACCTGCGACGTCCTCTACGCGCTCGCGGACGAGGGCACCGTCGAGCTCGACGCGACGGTGCCGGAATACGTCTCCGGTGTCGCCGACATGTCCGACGTCACCCTCGTCGACCTGTGCAACGGCACCAGCGGCGCCGGCTCCTCCGAGGCGACGGTCAAGAGCGCGTGGCTGAACACCCCGGAGCGGGTCTGGGCGCCCCTCGAACTCGCGGGTTACGGTCTCGGCCGCGCCCGCATCGCTCCGCAGACCACGTTCCGCGACTCCGACGCCGGCTACCTCCTCCTCGGCCTCGCGCTGGAGCGCGCCTCGGGGATGAGTGCGCGCGAACTGATCGCCGAGTACGTCACCGAGCCGCTGGCGCTCGCCGACACCTCGCTGCCGTCGCCCGCCGCGGCGCCGCCGTCGGAGGGGTCGTCGCTCAGCGGGCACTACATGGGAGCGGTCGAGGGCGGTTTCAACTGCGCAGCGCCCATCGACATCACGACGATGTCCTCCAGCACCGGGTTCACCGACTCGGGAGCGGTGTCGACGATCACCGATCTCGGCCGGTACATGCAGGCCGAGGCCAAGCAGGTGCTGCGCACCAAGGACGAGCCGGACCGCTTCGGGGCGCCGCTGCCCGCCTACGACAAGGCGCCGTCGTGGTACCAGGCGACGGGTGGCGCCTACATCGTCGGCTCCATGATCGGTCAGCACGGCTGGACTCCCGGCTATGCGACGGCGGCGTACTCGGACCCGACGACCGGCTTCACCGTGGCCGTCGTGCTGAACGATTCCACCGCCGGGGCACGCTTCGCTCAGCAGCTCTCCTGGGAGCTGGCCGCGATCGCCTCCAAGGCTCCCGCGGCATCCGGCGAGACGGCTCCCGAGTTCGGTCTGCCCTACACGGCCGAGCAGTACCACAAGGCCACCACGGACGCCGCGCTCGTGTGCGTCCCCCCGGCCGGCTGAGCGGAGCCCGGACGAGCAGGAGGGCCGTATGGCGATCGTGGACAACGCCGTCTACGTCGACGGTGTGCGCGCCGAGGATCCCGGCAGCCTGAACGACACGTTCGAGCGGATCCGGGAACGGCGGGGCATGGGGTGGATCGGCCTCTACCGGCCGAGCGCGGAGGAGGTCAGGGCCGTCGCCGACGAGTTCGGCATCCACGAGCTCGTCGTGGAGGACGCGCTCTCCGGGCATCAGCGCGCCAAGCTGGAGCGGTACGGCGATGTGCTGTTCATGGTCCTCCGGCCCGCGCGCTACCTCGACGAGCGCGAGGAGGTCGAGTTCGGCGAGGTGCACGTGCTGGTCGGGCCGGATTTCGTCGTGACGATCCGTCATGCGGAGTCGCCGGACCTCGGTCGGGTGCGGCGCCGGCTCGAGGCCGATCCCGCTCTGCTCGCTCATGGCCCCGAGGCGGTGCTCTACGCGATCCTCGACGAGGTGGTCGACGAGTACTCGCCGGTCCTGGCCGGCCTCGAGAACGACATCGACGAGATCGAGGGTCAGCTCTTCGAGGAAGACGCGGATGCCACGCAGCGGATCTATGATCTCGGTCGCGAGGTGATCGACTTCCAGCGGGCGACCCAGCCACTGGCCGGCATGCTGGAGGCGTTGCTGCGCGGGTCGGAGAAGTACCGCGTGAGCGAGGAGCTGCAGCGGTACCTGCGGGATGTCCTCGACCACACGCTGCGTGTGAGCGACAAGGCGACGACCTTCCGTTCGGTGCTCGACAACGCCCTCACGGTCGAGTCGACCATCGTCGCGCGTCGGCAGAACGACGAGATGCGCCGGATGACGGAACTGAGCATCCGCCAGAACGACGAGGTGAAGAAGATCTCCGGGTGGGCGGCCATCCTCTTCGCTCCGACGCTCGTCGGCACGGTCTACGGCATGAACTTCGACCATATGCCCGAGCTGCACTGGGTGTTCGGGTACCCGATGGCGGTGCTGCTCATGGTGGCGATGGGGGTCGGACTGTACGCGGCCTTCAAGCGCAAAGGCTGGCTGTAGCGTCGCCGGCATCGCGGAGATCGATTCGTTCGGATACCCTCTAACATGTTAGACGTATCCGTTCCGGCTGATCTCCTGAGGACTGGTGATGCTCCCTTCGGAACCCCTGTCCCGTGCTCGCGTGCCCGAACGCTCCCACGTGCGTGGCCTCACCGGCCTCCGGGCGCTCGCCGTCGTCGCGGTTCTGGGATTCCACCTGGTGCCGGCGGCGGTCCCCGGCGGGTTGATCGGGGTCGATGTGTTCTTCGTCGTGAGCGGGTTCATCGTCACCCGCCTGCTGCTGAGGGAGCTGGCCGCCACGGGCCGGATCAGGTTGGGGGCCTTCTGGGTACGGCGCGCCCGACGCATCCTCCCTGCCCTCGCGGCGATGATCGCCGTCATCGTGCCGCTGGCGTTCGCGGTCGATTCGGACCTGTTGACCGGTATCCGGCGCCAGCTCATCGGCGCGCTCACCTTCAGCTTCAACTGGGTGTCGATCGCCGCCGACGGGGATTATTTCGCCGACGAGCAGCCCGACATCTTCATGAACCTCTGGTCCCTCGCGGTCGAGGAGCAGTTCTATGTCCTGAGCCCGCTGCTGGTCGTGCTCGCTCTTGTCTGCTTCCGGATCCGCCGACGCTCCCTCTCGGTCGTCGCTCTGGGGCTGGCAGCCGTCTCCGCCGTTGCGATGGGGGCGCTGAGCGGAGACCCGTTCGGCTCTCCGACCCGGGCCTACTTCGGCACGGACACGCACGCCTTCGGGCTGCTGATCGGCGCGGCGCTCGCGCTCGCCCTGGGGCCGGATGACCTCGCCGTGCCGTCCCGTCGCTCTCGCGTCTTCCGCACCCTCATCGGGAGCGCCGCCCTGGGGACCCTCATCGTGATCGCCCTCACGCTGTCGTCCGCGGGGGGACTCCCGACACGGGGAGGTCTGCTGCTGTCGAGCGTCGCCGCCGCCGGTCTCGTGTGGTCGGCAGCGACGGTGCCGGCGCTCGGGCGCTGCCTCGACATGCGGCCCCTCCGCTGGGTGGGCGAACGCTCCTACGCGCTCTACCTCTGGCACTGGCCCCTGCTCTTGATCCTCGGCGCCACCCCACTCGTCGGCGCCACCCCGCTGCTCGTGCTCGCAACGGTCGCGCTGAGCGTCGCCGCGGCGGCCGCCTCGTACGTCTTCATCGAGAGCCCCTTCCGGCGCGCGCCGCGGTCAGGACCTCGCGCGGATCGGCCCCGAAGGGCGACGCGGGTCGCCGCCGGTGCGCTGGCGGGGGTCCTCGTGATCGCCGCTCTCGGGATCGCGGTGGTGCGAGGCGATGCGTCGGAGGCGGAGCAGCTCGTGGCACGCGGAAGGCAAGCGGTGGAGGCGCTGCCCTCCGCCGCCGAGAGCAGCGCGCCGGCGACAGACACGCCGGCGCCTCCCAAGCCCCCGTCGTCATCGTCCCCCGCACCGCGGACGCCCGCGGTACGGGGGACGGACATCACCGCCATCGGGGACTCCGTCATGCTCGCGGCCGCGCCGGCTCTGCAGCGGGGATTCCCGGGGATCGCCATCGATGCTGCCGTGTCGCGGAGCATATGGGCGGCTCCGGATATCCTGGGACGCCAGGCCGATGCCGGCACCCTCCGGCGGTATGTGGTGATCGGTCTGGCGACGAACGGCGAGATCCCGATCGGAGTCCTCGAGAAGGCTCGGGCGAGGATCGGCCCCGACCGTGTTCTCGTGCTGGTGACCGGCCACGCCGACCGCGGATGGATCGCCGCCGCGAATGCGGCGCTCGCTGCCTTCGCGGCGAGGTCCCCGCGGACGGTGGTCGCGGATTGGGATGCTGCGATCACCAGCCGCCCGGGCGCACTCGCTCGCGACGGGATCCATCCCCAGCCGGAGGGCGGGCAGATCTATACGGACGTCGTCCGTCGCGCGATCGCCGCGGCGCGTGTCGCAGGGCCGGGCGCGCGCTGAGCGACTCTGCGGGTTGCACGGGTCCACCGCGAACGCGACATGACCCTGAAGCGAGCCGGCGCTCGTGCGTGCGGGGTCAGTCCTCCCCGTCGGCCTCGGGCATGCCGGGACCAGGGCCGGGACGCACCTCGGCGTCGTCTCGGATGTCGATGCGGGTGTTGCCGTCGTGCTCCGAGACGTCCACGCGAGGCGCGGCGTCGGCCTCCGTGGCGTCGGGGGCCGAGGTCAACTGATCGTGACGGTTCTGCTCGAACGTCTCGTCGGCGGTGTCATCGGGCGTGCTCATGGCTCTCCTTCGTGTCGGCGGTCTTCGAGCGGTTGCGGGTCCACCGGGCGACAGCGTAGAGCACACCGCCGACGGCGAGGAGGATGGCGCCGAACAGCCACACCTGCGGGCGCTGCTGGGTGAGCAGCAGGATGCACGACGCGATGCCGAGCACCGGGACGAACGTCCATACGCGGAAGTGGTCGTGCGCGACCGTGTCGCGGCGCAGGACCAGCACCGAGATGTTGACGCTGAGGAAGACGACCAGCAGCAGCAGCACGACGGTCTCGGCGAGCGTCGCGAGGTCTCCGACCAGTGTGAGGCCCATCGCCACGAGCGTCGTGGTGAGGATCGCGACCCACGGGGTCTTCCGCCTCGGCAGGACGCGCCCGAGCGCGGACGGCAGGAGGTTCTGCTCCGCCATGCCGTAGGTGAGGCGGCTGACCATGATCATCGTCAGCAGGGCTCCGTTGGCGACGGCGATGAGCGCGATGAGGCTGAACAGCCACGACGGGACGCTGACCCCGGTGGCCTCGACGACCGCGAGCAGCGGACCGCTGGACTCCTGCAACTCGGAGGCCGGCAGGGCGACGGCGCTGGCGATGCCGACGAGCACGTACACGACACCGGCGGTGAGGAGCGCCCCGAACAACGCGCGCGGGTAGGTCCGCCGCGGGTCCTTGACCTCTTCGATCATGTTGGCCGAGGTCTCGAAGCCGACGAACGAGTAGTACGCGATCACCGCGCCGGAGAGGACCGCCAATGCGACGTTCGCCCCCTCGGGCACCTGCGTCGCCCGGGACAGATCGCCGCCCCCGCCGCCGACGAACACCGCCACGACGACGATCACGATCACGAGGCCGCTGAGCTCGATCGCCGTCATCACGAGGTTCGCGCCCATCGACTCGCGGATGCCGCGGGCGTTGAGCAGCCCGACGATCGCGAGGAAGACGATCGCGACCGGGATGGTCGGCAGGTCGACGAAGGTGCTGAGGTAGTCGCCGGCGAAGGCGATGGCCAGCCCGGCCGCGCTCGTCACCCCGGCCGCGAGCATGCTGAAGCCGACGAGGAAGGACACCAGCGGGCTGCGGAACGCCCGCTCGGCGAACACCGCGGCCCCGCCCGCGCGCGGGTACTTGGTGACGAGCTCGGCATACGACCCTGCGGTGAGCATGGCGAGGAGGAGGGCGAGGACCAGCGGTGCCCAGAGCAGGCCGCCCACGTCTTCCGACAGCACGCCCATCAACGCGTAGATCCCCGCGCCGAGGACGTCGCCGAGGATGAACGCGAACAGCAGGGGGCCGGTGATGGCGCGGCGCAACCGGGTGGGTGTCTCGGCGCGCGGCTCGGTCTGGACGGTCATCCTTGCACGGTACGGTCCGGAGCTACGGCGGGCGACGGGCTTGACAGTGCCGCCGCCAATGAGCCAGCGAGAGCCGACCGCGCGCTATCCTCGGTGCCGCAAGGCGGGTCGTCGCCCGGGCCGTTCCGGGGAGACGGGGGGCCGCCTGCGATCCCACAGAAGGACACCATCATGATCGGTACACCTCGCAAGGCGCTCGCGGAAGCGGTCGCCACGTTCCTCTTCGTCCTCGCGATCATCGCCGCGGTGAACAGCGGAAGCCCGCTCACTCCGCTCGCGATCGGCTTCACACTGATGGTGCTCGTGTACTCCACGGGCCACATCTCGGGTGCCCACCTCAACCCGGCGGTCTCGCTGGGCGTGTTCCTGCGCGGCGGGCTCAGCGTCGCCGACTTCGTCTCGTACCTCGTCGCGCAGTTCGCCGGCGGGGCGCTCGCGGCTGTCGTGGCCCTCGCCGTCTGGCCGGCCGGCGAGAAGGCGATGGTCATCGAGGTCGGTCCGGCATTCCTCGTCGAGGCGCTGTTCACGCTGATCCTCGTCTGGGTCGTGCTGAACTCCGCCACCTCGAAGGACACGGCGGGCAACTCGTTCTACGGGCTCGCGATCGGTGCGACCGTCTTCGTCGGGGCGGCGACGGTCGGCTCCATCTCGGGTGGCGGATTCAACCCGGCGGTGGCCCTCGGCCTCTCGGTCAGCGGGCACTTCGCGTGGGGCTCGCTCTGGCTGTACATCGTGGCTCCCGCGGTCGGTGCCATCATCGCCGCCCTGCTGTTCCGCGTGCTCAACGCCGACGATGCGCGGAAGATCGCCGCGGACGCCGAGTAGAAGCCTCGCCTCGGAGCGCCGCATCCCTCCCGGGTGCGGCGCTTCGTCGTCTCGTCAGCGGGGTCGGCTCCGTCGGCGCAGCGCCGCGGACGTGACGGCCACCACCGTTCCGACGACCACGCCGATGATCGTCTCCAGAACGCGGTCGGTCAGCAGGTCGGCGACCGGAGTCGGCGCGGCCAGGTGCACCATCAGGAGGGCGAGCGGGGTGACGAACACCATCGCGATGCCGTAGTTGCGGCCGATGAACAGTTCGGCCGTTCCCTGCAGGACCACGACGACGGCGATCACGGCGAGCGCCGGCATGTCGAGGGCGAGGATCCCGGCGGCGACCAGCACGCCGAGCAGCGTGCCGACGAGGCGCTGGATGCCGCGGATCACGCGGGCGTTGAGCTGCGCGCCGCTGACCGCGGCCACCGCGCCGACCGCTGCCCAGTACCAGTGGGTGCCGCCGAGGAGCAGGCCGACCACGCCCGCTCCGACGATCGCGGCGGCGACCGAGGCGGCCATCTCGGCGGCGACCGGCCCGACGGACGGGCGCGCCTTCTGTGCCGCCTCCGCCGTGGTCCGGGTGACGAGGGCGACGAGGGCGGTGAGGGCGAGGCCGAAGAGCACGCTCGCCCCGCCGACGAGCAGGACCGCGCCGAAGGAGGCGCCGGTGGCGGGGATGGTCGCGCACGCCCCGGTCGCGAAGACCGTGAACAGCGGCCCGGGCGGGTGCCACTGCAGGACGTAGGCCAGCAGCGTCACGGCCGCAGCGACGAGTGCGACGACGACGATGCTCAGCACGGCGGGGGCGGCGAGGACCGACAGGGCCGTGCCGATCAGCATCGCGCCGAGTAGCACCCCGCCGGCACTGGCCTGCATGCGGATCCGGTCGCGGAAGACGTCGTGCCGGCCGTAGAGCGCGGCGAAGGCACCGAAGCTCGCATAGATGCTGAGGTCGAGCCGGCCGACGGCCCACAGCACGAGGAGCGGGACGGCGACACTGACGGCGGCGCGCAGGGCGACCCGGTGATCCCCGCGGTGCGGACCGACGCGGAGGACTCCCGTCCACACCCGTCCCTGCGATTCCGTCACCGATCAAGCCTACGTCCGTCGCACGACGGCGATGTGCGAGGGTGGGAGGGATGACCACTCCGCCTCCGCCGCGCCGCACCCTCCTGGTCGGCTTCGGGAAGCTCGGCACCCGGCTCGCTCCGCTGCTCCTCGCGGACGGCGGTGAGGTCCTGGCCCTCCGCCGCCGTGACGGACCCATGCCGGACGGGGTGACGGCGCTCGCGGCCGATCTGACCGTTCCGCTCACGGCGCCGCTGCCCGAGGTCGACGCCGTCGTGGTGACCCTGCCGCCCGGGCCGGACGTGTCGTCGTATCGCACGGCGCTCGCGAACCTCGCGGCAGCGCTGCCGACCCGGCCGGCGCGGACGGTGTTCGTCTCGTCCACCGGGGTGTTCGACGGCACCGGGAGTGCCGAGCCTGTGACCGAGCGCATCGAGCCGGTGCCCACCACCGACCGGGGCCGCGGTCTGCGGGACGGCGAGAAGGCGGCCGTCGAGCTCTTCGATGCGCTGGTCGTGCGTCCCGCGGGCATCTACGGCCCCGGGCGCGAGTTCCTCCTCCGGAAGGTCAGGCAGGGGGCTCCCGTCACGCACCGCCGGCGCACGAACCGCATCCACGAGACCGATCTCGTACGCATTCTCGACCTGCTGCTGCGGATGCCGGAGCCCCCGGCGCTCGTGCACGCCGTCGACCAGGCGCCTGCTCCGCTGGGAGACGTCGTGACCTTCCTCGCCGACCGCCTCGGCGTGCCCGTGCCCCCGGACGACGGCGGTGCGGCGAGCGGCTTCGTCTACGACGGCTCGCTGGTGCATGCGGTCCTCGGCAGGCTCGACTACCCGACCTACGAGGACGGCTATGCGGAGATGATCGCGGGGGACTGAGACCATTCCGAGCGTCCGTCGTCCGGCGTACCGTGGGCGCATGACGAATGCGCAGACGGCTGTCGAGGTCGTCGACTGGCGGCGGCGGGTGTTCGCCCTGTACGAAGCGGTGCGACGGGCCGACTCCCCGGAGGAGGCGCACGAGCTGTGGCGGATCGAGCGCGACGAGCTGCTGCTGCGGCACCCGGCGACGCCCCTTCTCCCGCAGGACAGGGCGCTGTACGAGGGGCTGCCGATCGCCTCGTACGACGCCGCCTGGCGGTTCGAGCTCCCGATCCTCGACACCGATCCGGCCACGTTCGAGTTCGCGACGGGGACGGACGGCATCGTGCCGTTCGAGCGCGTCGGCGTCGTGGAGATCCCTGACGTCGGGTCTCTCGACGTGTGGCGGCTCGCCTCCTACGGTGGCGGCCTGTTCGTGCCGGTGCGCGATGCCTCCGCCGGGCAGAGCGGGGGGACGTACGGCGGCGGGCGGTACCTCATCGACACGATCAAGGGCGCTGACCTCGGGGCCGACCCGCGCCGCGGCACGCTCGTGCTCGACTTCAACTTCGCGTACAACCCGTCCTGCGCCTACGACCCGGCGTGGGCGTGCCCGCTGGCGCCCCCCGGCAACATGCTGACGGTGCCGATCCCGGTCGGAGAGCTCCGATGAGACCGCTGCGGTACGCCATCAACGTGACGCTCGACGGCTGCTGCCATCACGAAGCCGGACTCCCGCCCGACGAGGAGTCGATGCGCTTCTGGACCGCGGAGCTGCAACGCGCCGACGCCCTTCTCTACGGTCGGGTGACGTACGACATGATGCGGGCCGCGTGGCGGCGTCCGGAATCCGGGGTCTGGCCGGACTGGATGGAGGAGTGGGAGACGCCCTTCGCCGAGACCATCGATCGCCTGCCGAAGCACGTGGTGTCGGCGACGCTCGATGCCGTCGACTGGAACGCGGACCTCGTGCGCGGCGACCTCGCCGAGGCCGTGCGGGGGCTGAAGGATCAGCCGGGGGAGGGCCTGTCGGTCGGCGGTGTGGCGCTGCCTGCGGCGCTCGCGGACCTCGGGCTGATCGACGAGTACCTGTTCGTGGTCCATCCAGTCGTCGCGGGGCATGGTCCCCGATTGCTCGACGGCCTGCACGAGCGTCTTCGGCTCGAGCTCGTGGAGCGGCGGGAGTTCCGCTCCGGCGCCGTCGCGCAGCGGTATCGGCCTGCCGAAGTGCTCCCTGCATAGGGTGCCCTGGTACGGTATGCGCAAGCCCGCGACCGGGCCTGCGGACGAGGGCGCAGTACCCGCTGAGCGACAAGACTGACCAAGAAGGGTCGTCGGGTGTCTCAGCGCGGGAACCGTGCGGTCGAGGTCCTTCTTGTGCGCCCTCCGCGCGAGCAGAGAAGGACAGCACATGAACATCCGTCTGGGACGCGGCCCCGAGCCGCTCGTCGATGAGGCCACGATCCATGCCATGGAAGTCGTCTTCACCAGCCTGATCGTGGCCGCCGGGGTCGCGATCTCCTTCGTCGCCGTGGTCGTGCTCCGCGGCCTCTATCGGGGACAGCGATGAAGCGAGGAGCGCGCGTGTCGACGGCCGGCGCCCTCGGGGGGATGCTCGTGCTCCTGACCGGATGCGCGGCGTCGGAGACGCCGGAGTCCGGACCACCGGTGATCGAGCACGTCCACGCCGTGGCCGAGGCGCCCACGGGTGACGCGCTGCTCATCGCCACGCACAACGGCGTCTTCACCGTGGACGCGGACGGTACCCTTGCGGGACCCGTCGGCGGCCATGACTTCGACGCGATGGGGTTCACGGTCGCAGGGCGGACGCTCTTCGCCTCCGGACACCCCGGGCCGTCCACATCGCCCGACCTCGGTGAGGGGAATCTCGGCATCATCCGCAGCGACGACGGGGGCCAGACCTGGGCTCCGGTCGCCTTCACCGGGGTCGAGGACTTCCACGTCCTGACGGCCGGTCCGGACGGCACCCTCTACGGCATCGGGTCGAGCGGTCCGGAGCTGCTGACGAGCGTCGATGAGGGCGTCAGCTGGAGCAAGGGGCCGCAGCTGGAGGCGGCCGACCTCGCGGTGACGGATGCCGGGATCCACGCGGCGACCGAGTCGGGGCTCCTGCACAGCAGCGACGGGCGAGCGGGTTTCGAAGCACTCGCCGGGGCGCCGGTGCTGTACTCCGTCGACGCACGGGCGGACGGGCGTCTCGTCGGCGTCGATGTGGAGGGTGCTCTGTGGGCGACGGACGCCGACGGGGCCTGGGCGACGGTGGGGGTCGCCGAGGGCCCTGTGCAGGCGTTGAGCGCGGTCGGCGCGGAGCGGATCGTGATCGTCGACGAGCGCGGCGTGGTGGACATCACGCCGGACGGGGAGACCGTGCTCGTGTCGCTCATCCGCGAGTGAGGTCGGGGGCGGCCCGCCGGGAGGCCGGTCGCCCCGGCCACCAGATGCGGTCGCCGACGAGAGCGAACAGCGCAGGGACGATCACGGTCCTGACCACCAGCGTGTCGACGATCACGCCGACCCCGACGATCAGCCCGAGCTGCCCGAGGGTGACCAGCGGCAGGACGCCGAGTGCCGCGAACACGGCGGCGAGCACGATCCCGGCGCTCGTGATGACGCCGCCGGTGTGAGCGACCGCTTCCACCATGCCGTCCCTCGTGCCCCGCAGCGCCGCTTCGCTCCGGGCGCGATGGACGAGGAAGATCGTGTAGTCGATGCCGAGGGCGACCAGGAACAAGAAGGCCAGCAGCGGGACGGGGAGATCGAGTGCGTGCTGCCCGAACAGCAAGCGACTGAGCCAGGCCCCGGCGCCGATGGCGGCCACGGCACTCGCCACGTTGACGGCGAGCAGCAGCAGCGGCGCGACCAGCGACCGCAGCAGGAACGCCAGCACCAGGAAGCTCACCGCCAGGACCAGGGGCACCACGACGCCGAGGTCCGCGAGGTTCCCGGCACGGGCGTCGAGATCCGTCGCCACCGCGCCGCCGACGACCGCCCCCGCCCCCGGCACATCGTGCACGGCGGCCCGGAGTTCCGTGATCTGAGCCAGGCTGTCGTCGGTGCTGGGCGCATATTCGCTGGTCACCAGGATCTTCGTGAGCTTCTCGTCGTCCGTCGTCCCGACCGGAGTGGCGCGGACGATGCCCTCCACGTCGCGCGCCGCGGTGAGGACGGCTTCGGCTTCCCCGCTGTCCGTGACGATGAGGATCGGCTGCGCCTCTCCTGCCGGGAAGTGGTTCGAGAGCACCTCGAGACCCGTCGCGGACTCGGACGGGACCCGGAACTTGTCGACCTGGTCGAGCCCGACGGTCGTCCCGACGAGGCCGACCGTCATCACGGCCAGCAGGGCTGCACCCCCGAGGAGGCTCACGACCGGCCGGCTCACGACGCGCGTCGCGATCGTCCGCCACACTCCGCCGCGCCGTGCGGCAGCTCCGGGACGAGGGACGAACGGCCAGAACACCTTCCGTCCGCACACCGCCAGCAGGGGAGGCAGCAGGAAGAGGACGGACGCCAGGGCGACCAGCAGCCCGATGGCGGACGAGACGCCGAGTCCGTGCGTGCCGGGGATCACCGCCAGGGCGAGTGTCAGGAGGGCGAGGACGACCGTGAGGTTCGAGGCGAGGATTGCCGGAGCGGTCCGGCGCCAGGCCGTGCTGAGCGCGCGGCGGTGGTCCGTCGTGGTGGTGAGCTCCTCCCGATACCGCGAGATCAGGAGCAGGGCGTAATTGGTCCCGGCGCCGAAGACGAGGACGCTGATGATCCCGGCATCGAACTGCAGGTCCCACGCGGAACCGGCAGCCGCGGTCAGTCGTCCGGCGAGCCCGTCTGCCAGGCCGACGGCGGCGAGCGGCAGCAGCCACAGCACCGGCGATCGGTACGTGACGATGAGGAGCACCGCGACGATCAGGACGGTCACGAGGAGCAGAGTGAAGTCGGCGCCTTCGAAGGAGGCGGCGATATCGGCGCCGAACGCCGGTCCGCCGGTCACGAGCAGGGTAATCCCGTCCGGTGCGTGCTCGTCGATGTCGGCGCGGAGCGCCGCGACCACAGCGGCGGTGTCGGTGCTCGTCTGGCCGACCGCGATCGGTGTCACGAGAACCGCGGCCTTCTCGTCCTCGCTCACGAGAGGCCCGGTCGGATCCGCGTCCGCGTGCGAGCCGAGCACCGGGAGGAGGCCTTCGAGCGCGGCGACGTCGGGTGCCGAGAGCGTCGCGCCGTCGTCGCGCGACGCGACCACGATCACGGACTGCCGATCCGCGTTCGGGAACTCCGCCAACAGCGCGCTCGTGCGCGCCGATTCCGACCCTGCGGGGGCCTGCTCGTTGCCGGCGGGTGCCTTCGCCGACCCGAACAGGCCGAAGAGAGTCATCATGATCAGGAGGACCGCGCCGAGCGTGATCCAAGCGCCGCCACGGGAGGTCATCCACTCAGGAAAGCGCCGAAGAGCGCGAGAATCTGCCATACCTGCCACTCCACCAGGAGCGTCGTGCGGCGACATCGTCAAGACGATGGAGGGAAGTCTCCCTCTTTCGATGGATGCCGGTCGGGCGGCGTTGGGCATGCCGAAGCGGTCGCATCGCAGCGAGGATCAGAGAGGTCGGGAGTCATGGCGTGAGGCGGGTGGCGCGTGGCAGTATCACCTCATGGTGGGATCCTCGAAGCTCGCGTCTGTGCTGTATGTCGAGGACGATCCGGATATCGCGGCGATGACGGTCGAGGTGTTGTCGGAGGCATATCGGGTCGATCATGCGTCCGATGGCGGGGTCGCTCTGCGTTTGGCGCTGGGTAACCGGTATGACCTGATGGTGGTGGACAGGCGGCTGCCGGGGATGGATGGTGTCGATCTTGTTCGCGCGGTGCGCACGGCGCAGATCACGACCCCGGTGCTCATGCTGACGGCTCTGGGCGCGGTGGATGACAAGGTCACGGGGCTCGACGGTGGGGCGAACGACTACCTGGTCAAGCCGTTCGACTACGAGGAGCTGCTGGCACGCTTGCGCGCACTGCAGCGCGCTTTCCAATCGGGTGGGGCGCGGCGCGAGCTGGGTGAGTGGAGTTTCGTCCCGACAGCACAGGCGGTCTTCGACCCGTCGGGGTACCGGATCGCGCTCACGGCTACGGAGAGCACGTTGCTGGAGGTGCTCAGCGGGAGTCCGGACCATGTGTTCAGTCGAGAAGAGATCCTCCGGGCAGTGTTCCCTGCCGGTGATTCCGCGAGTTCCGTGGACACGTATGTGCACTATGTGCGGAAGAAGACGACTCCCGAGATGATCGAGACGGTCAGAGCGCGCGGGTATCGGGCGGGGAACCCGTCATGAGTGCGCAGAGAGACCCGGATGCGGAGGAGGTGCGGCGGGCCGCTCGGGTCGTCGCGGTCTGGGTGGGCGTCTCGTCCGGGGTGATCGTCCTCGGAGGTGTGCTGATTCTTCTCGCGGTGGTGCTGTCGTCGTCGCGCCGTGAGGGTGAGAGGCACGAGGGCGGATGGTTCCCGGGTGCGGCCGGCGACGACTTCGTCGTCGACATCAGTGTTCTCGTGCCCGCCGTGGTCCTGCTCGGCCTGGTGGGGGTGCTGTTGCTCGCCGTGGTCGCGAGTATCGCCGCGCGGCGAGCAGCACTCCCGCTGAGCGACGCTCTGCGCCGGCAACGACAGTTCGTCGCGGACGCGAGCCATGAGCTCCGCACGCCACTGACCGCGCTCACGAGCCGGATCCAGATCCTGCAGCGCCGTCTGCACCGCGGCGAGGACGTGACCGCGACGGCGCGGGAGCTGCGAGGAGACGCGGATCGCATGCGCGACGTCCTCTCCGACATGCTCCTCGTCGCAGAAGGACAGGAGTTCGCCGGGGAATCTGCAGTCCTCGGTGATGCCGCCCGCGACGCCACCGCCGCGATCCGCTCCCTGGCGGACGACGCGGGCGTGAGGATCGACGTCGACGTCGTGGACGCCATCGTGCCCGTGCCGCCGGTGACTCTCGTGCGGGCCCTGGTCGCACTCCTGGATAACGCGGTCGCGCACTCACCAGCCGGCGGCTCGATCGAGCTCTCAGCGCGGCGGTTGGCCAGCGGGGTAGAGATCCGTGTGGCGGATCATGGGGCGGGGATCTCCGGTATCGACCCCGCTGAGGTGTTCGAGAGGTTCGCTCGCACTCCCGACAGCGGCCGTGGGCGCGGATTCGGGATCGGGCTCTCGCTGGTGCGGGATATCGCACAGCGCGCCGGAGGAAGCGTTGTGGTCGAATCGACGTCCCCGGGAGGGACAGTGTTCCTCCTCACGCTGCCCACGACGACGCCGAGGTGACCTCGACAGGTGTCGAGCCGATCCACCGCGCTATCGCTCCGCCATCCGTGACGAGCAGCCCGGTCTTGGTGTGGGAGGCGGCGATCCAGGTGGTGTCGGAGGGGCCTGCGGCGACGGCGGCTGTCGCCCAGACGTCTGCGTGCGCGAGACTGTCGGCGACGACGGTGACAGAGGCGACGCCGTGCGCGCGGTGACCGGTGCGCGGATCGATGATGTGGCTGCCGCGTTCGGCCGGACCGGACGTGGCCACAGCACCATTCGTCACCTGCATCGTCGCGAGGACGCTCCCGGGGCGGCGGGGGTCTGCGATTCCCACGTCCCAGACCCAGTCCGAGCCCTGTGCGGTGAACAGTTGCAGGTCCCCTCCGGCGTTGATGCCGACGGCCCGAGCCGATGCGAGAAGAGGGGCGAGGTGACGCCTGCTCGCGTGCTCCACCGCCCAGCCCTTGACGTACCCGGTGGGGTCGAACCCGCCCCTCCACGACGCGGAGAAGAGCCCGCCGGTGGCGTGTTCGTAGTCGGCGCACGCGGCAGCGACCGCTGCCACGCGCGGGTCAGCATCCTGGATGCGGAGGGCGCCGGCCCGGATGCGACTGATATCGGAGTCGGCCCGGTAGGGCGAGAACACGCGGTCGACGTCGCAAAGCTCGGCGACGCACGTCTGCACCGCATCCCGTGCGGCGGCGTCGTCACGCGGGTCGACGATGTGGATGCTGATGGCGGTGCCCATGATGTGCTCGACGTGCACGTGGATGTCTGGAGCGGTCATTGTTGTGCCTGATCGATAGCGCTCTGCAGCGAGCTCGTGTATCCGTCGCTGGTGTAGGTCGCGCCGGACACCATCTGGATGTGTGCGCTCTGGCCCTGGACGGTCTCGGAGACCAGTAACGGGATCGCATGCGCGTTGATCTGTTGGTCTCGACCGTTGCTGTCGGGATACCGGAGCGCTTGCGCGTCGGTGATCTTCCCTCCCGACACGGTGATCTGCACCTGGACGGGACCGTAGCGCGTCTGCATGGTGTCACCGGTGAACGTCCCGTCCGTGAGCCCCGCCGTGGTCCCGCCCGCGGCGGTCGATGCCGACCCGCTGGTGCTCTGGGTGGTGCCGCTAGCGGGGCTGGCGATGTCGGAGGGAGGAACAGCGTCGAGGGAGGTGCGGTAGCTGAACAGGAGGACGATCCCGCTCAGTGTCGCGACGAGTGCGTAGATGATCTTCTTCATGGCGATGCTCCCTCGATGCTCAGGGGGTGAAGGATTCGGAGTGGATGCGGTCGGCGATGAAGCCGGCGCCGCGGAGGTCTTCTCGTAGAGCGCGCATCCACCCGTCGGGGCCGCACAGGTAGACGTCGTACTCGTCCGGGTCAGGGGCGATGTAGCGGAGCAGATCGGGGCCATTCCAGGCGGTGTGGGTGGCCGGAAGCCACGGGGAGTTGCCGCCGGCGCGCGGGCCGGTGAGCGGGAAGTGACGCACCCCGCGCTCACGGATCAGCGACGAGATCGGCTCCCGCAGCAGGGCGTCAGAGTCCGCAGTGTCCCGGACGACCAGGGCCGCGTCACCTGACTCGTATCTCTCCGCCTCGAGAAGCGATACGAGCGGGGCCACTCCGGCTCCCGCACCGACCATGAGGAGCTTCCGGCCGCTGCGGCGATCTCCGGTCATCTCCCCGAACGGACCCTCCACCAACACTCGGGTGCCCGGACGCAACGACGCGAGTCGCGTCGTGCCGTCGCCGACAAGGCGCGCTGTGAGTGCGTAGGTGTCTCCCGGAGCAGCCGAGAGGGAGAAAGGGTGCCCTCGCATCCATCCCGGCCCGTCCAGGAACCGCCACACGAAGAACTGGCCGGCCCGTGCCTTCAGCTCACGGAGGTCCCGACCGGACACGCGCACGGTGACACCGGCTGCACCGTCGAGTGCGACGGTGTCGACGCGGAGAGCGTGTCGATGGGAACGGACAAGCGGTGCGACGACGCGGAACACGATGACGGCTACAGCTGCGACAGCCCACAGCGACCACCAGTAGATCGTGGCCGGTGTCGATGAGAGGAAGTCCGCTCCCGTCCACAACTGGTGCGGCAGAGCGAGGAAGACGCCCAGGTACGCGTACAGGTGTAGCAGATGCCACGACTCGTAACGCAGACGGCGGCGGGCACGGCGGATGGAGGTGACCACGACCATCACGAGGAGTCCGGTTCCCGCGGTGGCCAGCAGCATCCCCGGGTAGTCCCAGACGAAACTCCACAGCTGCTCCCACAGGCCCACTCCTGCTGCCGCGGCATATCCGATGACCAGCAGCAGGATGTGCACGCCCATCAACCAGAACGACCAGAAGCCGACCTGTCGATGAAACCGGGTGATTCCCTCACGACCGAACCCGCGCTCGAACAGCGGGACCTTCGCCATCAACAACACCTGATAGAGCAGCAGGTTCGCTGCCACCAGCCCGGAGAGCCTTCCCAGAGTGGTCACGGACTCTGCAGAGAAACCGAGGATAGCGGTCACCCCGCCCCCGGCTACCCACAGGGCGACGACGAACAGGCTCGTCGCCCAGATCACGCCGAGTGCGGCGACTCGCCACCACGAGGTGGCGACCCGGGGCTTCGATACATGCACGCTCGGCGTGAGTACGGGGGCTGTGTGGAGGGTGCTCATGACGACATGGTCCCCGCGGTCCTCTGAGGGAGCTCTAAGACAACAAGGCGCACACCGTTGTCATAGGTGATTCGCAGGCAATGCCGGTCGTTCCGAGACGACCGACTCGATCGCCAGGGAGTTCGGGATGTCGATGGCCCGAGCAGCAACGCGCCGACCGGATCACCCAGTGCCGCCAGGTCGTGCTCGACACCTCCGCGTCATCCGACGGCGCAGGGATCGATCTCGCCGCGGATCGGGGCGCATGCGACAGGGAGGCCTGCTGTTCGTGACTCTTGGAGGTGTCCTTCCAGAAGCGAGATCCTCAGTCTGGATCGGCTCCAGAGTGTCCGGAACAGCTTGGGAAGTCACAGGTGGAGGGGCTGACGGGAATCGAACCCGCGCTGTCTGCTTGGGAAGCAGAAGTTCTACCATTGAACTACAGCCCCGTACCCGCCCGAGAGCAGGTGGAGCAAGCCTACCTGTCTCCCGGGCGTTGACCAAAGCGTGCCTCAGGGGCGCGCGTCGACGAGGCGCTGGCGCTGGGTGCCGAGCCCCTCGATGCCGAGCTCCACGACGTCGCCCGCCCGCAGGTAGGGGAAGCGACCGGAGAGCGCGACGCCCTGCGGGGTGCCGGTGTTGATGAGGTCTCCGGGCTCGAGCACCAGGTACTGCGACAGGTGGTGAACGATCTGCGCGACGGTGAAGATCATGTCGGCCGTGTTCGAGTCCTGCCGCGGCTCGCCGTTGACCCGGGACCAGAGGTGCAGAGCCTGCGGGTCGACCTCGTCGGCCGGGATGAGCGCCGGACCGAGGGGGTTGAACGTCTCGGCGTTCTTGCCCTTCGACCACTGTCCACCGGAGTGCTCGACCTGGTACGCCCGCTCCGACACATCATGCGACACGACGTACCCGGCGACGTGCGCCAGCGCCTCTTCCGGGCTGGCGAGGTAGCGCGCGCAGCTGCCGATCACGACCCCGAGCTCCACCTCCCAGTCCACCTTCTCGGCGCGCGGGGGGATGAACACGTCGTCGAAGGGCCCGACGATGGTGTTCGGGTGCTTGTGGAACAGGATCGGCACGGACGGCGGGGCGTCACCGGATTCGGCCGCGTGGGCGGCGTAGTTCTGTCCGATGCACAGCACGGCCATCGGCCGGGCGATGGGGGCCCCGACCCGCAGCGCCTCGGCGCCGTCGAGCAGCGGCAGCGACCCGGCCGCGAGGGCCTCGCGCGTGCGAGCGATGCCGTCACGCGCGAGGAACGCGCCGTCGATGTCGGCGGTGAGGCCGGTCAGGTCGTAGGTGCGGTCGTCGTGGCGCACCGCGGGGCGTTCGGCGCCGGGCGCGCCGAGGCGAAGGAATTCCATGGGGTCGTGTCTCCGGGGTCAGTGGGTGTACGGGCGGTGCTTCTCGATCGCGTCGGAGAGCTCGACGCCGAACCCGGGGGTCTCCGGCACGCGGAGGCGGCCGTTCACCGGCACGGGCTCACCGACCAGCATCGGCGAGAACATCGGCACGATCTCCTCTGCGGTCGGGTGCATCATGAGGAACTCCGCGAACGGGCTGTTCGTGCGCGTGACGACGAAGTGGTACGAGTACACGGACGACCCGTGGGGAACGACCATCGTGCCGTGGGCATCGGCCAGGGCTGAGATCTTCAGCAGCTCGGTGATGCCGCCGCACCAGCCCACATCGGGCTGGATCAGGTCCACCCCGGTCTCCAGCAGCTGCCGGAAACCCCACCGGGTGGCCTCGTGCTCGCCGGTCGTGATGAGCATCGAGGAGGGGGCGCGCTTGCGTAGCTCCGCATAGCCCCAGTAGTCGTCGGGTATGAGCGCTTCCTCGATCCACTTGAGGCCGTAGTCGGCGGCGGCGTGCGCGAGACGAGTCGCGTACTCGACGTCGAGCGACATCCAGCAGTCGTACATGAGCCAGAAGTCGTCGCCGACCTTCTCGCGCATGTCCGCGAGGAAGGCGATGTTCTTGCGCAGCCCCTCTTCGCCTTCGGCGGGTCCGTGGTGCAGCGGCATCTTCCCGCCGATGAAACCGAGCTCCTTCGCGCGGTCGGGGCGTGCCCCGGTGGCGTAGAACTGCAGCTCGTCGCGCACCGGCCCGCCGAGGAGCTCGAACACCGGCACCTGCCGCACGCGACCGAGCAGGTCGTAGAGGGCGAGGTCGACGCCGCTGATCGCGTTGAGGACGACGCCGCGGCGGCCGTAGTAGAGGGTCGACTTGTACATCTGATCCCAGATGCGCTCGATGTCGGTGATCTTCCGGCCTTCGAGGAACCGCGCCAGGTGCTTCTCGACGATGAACGCGCCGATCTCGCCCGCCGTCGTGACCGAGAAGCCGAGCGTCCCGTCGCTGGCCTCGATCTCGACGACGAGCGTGCCCAGCACGTTGAGCCCGAAGCTCTGCCGTGACTGCCGGAACTCCGGGTAGACGCTCATCGGGGTGGCGATGTGGTCGTCGATCCAGTGGTCGGCGCCCTGGTCGTGATAGTCGGCCCCGCCGCCGCGCACGGTGTACGCGCGGACCTCGCGGATGGTGGGAGTGCCGGTCATCGTTCCTGTTCCTCTCGGTCGAATCGGACAAGGACCTTGCCCGGGGTGCCGTCTCCCGCCGCGAGGGCGGAGAAGGCGGAATCCGCGTCGGCGACGTCGATCTCGCGGCTGATGAGCGCCCGGTAGACATCCGGCTCCGCGCCGATGATCGCGGCGGCGTCGGTGAAGTCGTCGGAGCCGTACGTGAAGCTGCCGATGAGCGACCGCTCCTCTGTGCTCACGAGGAAGGCGTCGAGCGTCACCTGCGGAGCGCCCATGCCGACCAGGCAGATCGGGGCGCCGAGGGTGGTGCTGCGCAGCGCGTCGCGGACGGTGGGGGTGAGGCCGACGGCGTCGACCGCCGCATCCGCGAGGCCGCCGCGCTCGGCGAGCTGTCCGGCCACCGGGCCGGCGGCCGGGTCGATGGTCTCCGCGCCGAGCCGCTCCACGAGCTCGCGCCGGGCGGCGTCCATCTCGCTCACGATGATCGAGCCGGCTCCCGCGTCCCGCAGTGCGATCACGACGGACTGGCCGATCGGTCCGCCGCCGATCACGAGCACCCGGCCGAGGCGGTCGGCGGGCAGTCGCCGCACGGCATGCACGGCGACGGCGAGGGGCTCGATCAGTGCGCCGAGCTCGATCGGCAGGTCCGCGGGCAGCGGCACCACATTCCGGGCCGGTATGACGACGTAGTCGGCGAACGCGGCCGGGATCTCCTTCGCCACCCCGATGACGTGCTTGCCCGCGTGGTGCTGCTCGCGACCCGCGAAGGCTGCCGCGTCCTCCGCGGGCACGACGACGGGGTTGAAGGTCACGGGAGTGCCCTCGGCGAACCCGTCGACGTCGTCGCCGACGGCGGCGATCACTCCGCTCGACTCGTGGCCCATCACCTGCCCGGGGAATCGCCGGCCGTTCTCGCCGGTATAGCCGTGGACGTCGGAACCGCAGATCCCGGTCGCGGCGACCCGGATGAGCACCTCGTCGGGTCCGGGGCGGGGGATCGGGGCCTCACGGACGTCGAGGCGTCCGATCTCGGTGAGGACGAGCTCGCGCATGCGTGTCTCCTGTTCTGCCGACCGCGGTCAGCGCTGGCGGGCGGGGGTCTTCGTCGTGTCGAGGCCCACGCCGTCGGTCTCGCGGACCGCGGGGCTCACGACGCGGCTGAGGGCGATGAGGACGGCCCCGAGCAGAGCGATGACGGCGAGGGCGATGAGTCCGGCGCTGTCGCCGAAGGTCGCGTCCGCCCAGTTCTTGAGCACCGGGGCGAGGAATCCGCCGAGGCTGCCGAGGGAGTTGATGAGGGCGATGCCGCTTGCGGCGGCCGCGCCGAGCAGGAACGACGTGGGAAGGGTCCAGAACACCGGCTGCACGGAGATGAAGCCGGCCGCGCCGACGCTCAGGGCCGCGAGGGCGATCACCGGCTCCTGCACGATCGCCGACACGATGATGCCCGCGCCGGCGGCGGCCAGCGCACACGTCGCGATGAGGCGACGCTGCCCGGTGCTGTCGGCGAGGCGCGACAGGACGAAGGTGACGAGGAGCGCGAACGTCCACGGCACGGCGGTGAGGAGGCCGACCTCGAGGCCGACCGGCTTGCCGACGATCGTCGCGACCTGCGTGGGGAGATAGAAGGTGACGCCGTAGACGCTCATCTGGATCGTCAGGTAGATCGCGGCGAAGTAGAGCACGACCGGGTTGCCGAGCGCGCGCAGGGCTCCGCGGGGGGAGTGGTTCTCCTTGGCGCTGTCCTCGTCGTCGAGGGCGGCCACGAGGGTCGTGCGCTCCGCGTCGGTCAGCCACTTCGCGTCCTTCGGGCCGTTGTCGAGGTAGAAGAACGCGACGATGCCGATGAGCACGGTGAGGATGCCGGTGGCGAGGAACATCAGCTGCCAGCCGTGGATGCCGACCTTACCGTCGAGGTCGAGCAGCATGCCCGAGAGCGGGCCGCCGAAGATGAAGGCGAGCGGGGCGCCGAAATAGAAGAGGCCGTTGACCCGCGCACGGAACTTCAGCGGGATCCAGTACGTGAGGAAGAGGATGACGCCGGGGAAGAACCCGGCCTCCGTGATTCCGAGGAGGACGCGGAGGACGTAGAAGACCCACTCGTTCGTCGCGAACATCATGAGCGCCGACACGATGCCCCACGAGACCATGATGCGGGCAAGCCAGATCTTCGCCCCCACCCGGCGCATGATGAGGTTCGACGGCACCTCGAAGACGGCGTAGCCGAGGAAGAAGATGCCGGCGCCGAGCGCGTAGGCGGCATCCGAGATGCCGGTGTCCGCCTGCCAGGCGGCCTTCGCGAAGCCGAGGTTGGCGCGGTCGAGGAACGCGAGGATGTACATGAGGAGCAGGATCGGGATCAGCCGGAGCGTGACCTTACGGACGATCGCGGCAAGTTCCGGCCGCGTGGAGGACTGAGTGGACATCGGGGCATCTCCATTGACGAGGGGTATCCAGTGCGTTCACGTATGTGAATCGGATGTCTCAGACCTGAACGCGCGATAGTGTGACACACGTTCGTGCCGCGCACAATTCACGCAGGGGGACCCATGACGGACACCGATCAGGCGGTGGGGGCGGTGAAGTCCGCCGGGCGCGCCCTCGAGATCATCGAGCACCTCGCCGCGACCGGATCGCAGACCTTCCCCGAGCTCCTCGACGACCTCGGCCTGCCGCGGTCCAGCGCCCACGGACTGCTGCGCACCCTCCAGGCGGCCGGTTGGGTCGACCACGACGCGACCAGCAAGCGTTACTCCCTCGGACTCAAGGCCTGGCAGATCGGCCAGCGTTACGACGGGCACCGTCTCCTGCTCGAATCCGGGCCCGCGCTCATGGCGGCGCTCACCGAGGAGATCGGCGAGACGGTGCAGATGGCGCGGCTGGACGGCGTCGAGAACGTCTATATCGCGATCAGCCCCTCGCCCAACCCGATGCGCCTCGCCTCCAATGTGGGGATGCGACTGCACGCCCATGCGACCGGAATCGGCAAGGCCCTGCTGAGCACCCTCGACGACGCCGACATCTCGCGACGCCTGCGCCAGGTGGCCATGCCGCGCCTCACGAGCCGGACCATCACCGATCCCGACGAGATCCTCACCGTGATCGCGAAGGGGCGCGACATCGGCTTCCACGTCGACGACGAGGAGTTCATCGACGGCTGCCGGTGCGTGGCCATGCCCATCACCTGGCCGGAGGAGACCGGTGTGGCGGCGGCGCTGAGCGTGACGATGCCCACGAGTCGCACGGACGAGCGCTGGCCGCACTCCGTGGTCGAACCCCTCCGACGCACGGTGCTCCGGCTGCGGCGCGCGATGAGCCTCCCCGGCACCGGACCCGCGCTCCCCTGAGGGCGCGACGGGCCGGAGATGCCGCGTCGACGGCGCGACCGCATGACTAGGCTTGTGCCGTGCTTCTCAGCGATCGCGACATCAGAGCAGAACTCGCCTCCGGCCGCGTCGGCCTGGAACCGCATGCGCCGGAGATGATCCAGCCGTCGAGCATCGACGTGCGGCTGGACCGCTACTTCCGTCTCTTCGACAATCACAAGTACCCGTTCATCGATCCCTCGGTCGACCAGCCCGAGCTGACGCGGCTGATCGAGGTCGACCCGGACGAGCCCTTCATCCTCCACCCCGGCGAGTTCGCGCTGGGGGCCACGTTCGAGCAGGTCACCCTGCCGGACGACATCGCCGCGCGGCTGGAGGGGAAGTCGTCGCTCGGTCGCCTCGGGCTCATCACCCACTCGACCGCCGGCTTCATCGACCCGGGCTTCTCCGGGCATGTGACGCTGGAGCTCGCGAACGTGGCGACGCTGCCGATCAAGCTGTGGCCCGGCATGAAGATCGGCCAGCTCTGCTTCTTCCGGCTCACCTCGCCGGCGGAGAACCCGTACGGCTCCGGTCCCTACGGCAACCGCTACCAGGGTCAGCGGGGTCCGACGGCGTCCCGGTCGTTCCAGAACTTCCACCGCACCGACGTGGGTGTGACTGACATCGGGGCCGTCGGAGGCTGACATGAGCGACGCGAGCGGGACGGGTTCCGACGAGTCCGCGGTGCCCGAGGGGGCGGCGCTGCCGGATGACTCGGGGCTGGAGATCGCTCACGCCGACGCGGTGATCCCGCCGGCCGACGCCGTGATCCCGCCTCCGCCACCGGAGACGCCGATCCCGGAGGGGCTGCTGGCCGCTCCCGAAGCCGCGGGCGATGCCCTTCCGGCACCGACCCGACGCTCGGAGCGGTCCCGTCCGACGCCCGCGATCCTCCAGGGCGAGCAGCCCGCGGCAGCGGCGGACGACTGGGCGCAGCGATCGATCGCGCCGGAGGTCGCCGACACCGGCAGCTACCGGGTGCTCGCGGTCGTCGTCTTCGTCGTGCTCTTCCTCCTGCTCGCAGCGGCCGTGGTGACGCTGGTCGTGCTGATCACCACTGTCGGGCTGCCGTTCGCCGCCGCGCACCCGGGCGCGGGCTTCCTGCCGACGCGGGTGTAGGGCTCCGCAGGGCGGCGGGCGGGTCGGCCGGTACGGCGTCGGTGGCGGCTCGTCCCGTCGCGGTGCCGAGCGCATCGACGGCGTCGAGCCCGCCAGTCACGAGGGCGACCACTGCATCGAGGGTCGGATCGGCCGACAGCACTCTCGTGTGACCGAGGCCCACCGTACGGACGAGACGGGAGCGGCCGGGGTGGGCGGTATACAGCCGGAGGGCGTCGTGGTCGGGCATCCGGCGGTCGCCCCGGTCGTGCACGACGAGCAGTGCGGTGTCGGCGGGGAGTGGATGGGCGGCCGCGTCGTACCGTTCGACGGCGGTTGCGGGATCGAGCCGGAGGCGGCGGTGGAAGCGGATGCGGAGTCGGTCCGCGGTGGCGGCGTCGAGCCGGAGGTCACGGACGAACTGGGCGAGGAAGGCCTCGGGCGCTGCGGCCCCGGCGACGATGGCGACGGCGGGGACCGAGCCGGACGACCGGGCGACGGTCAGCGCCGCGAGCCCGCCGAAGGAGTGGCCGATGAGGGCGGAGAAGGGGCCGTGGGTGCGGTCCAGCTGCTCCGCGGCGTCGACCCAGTCGCGGATATCGGTGTGCCGCCCGCCGGAGGAGCCATGCGCTGGGGCATCGAAGGCGACGACCCGGAACCCCTCGGCGACGAGTTCCCGTACGAGCGGGGAGAACTGCGAGGCGCGGCCCCGCCAGCCGTGCAGGAGCAGCACGGTGCGCGGACCCGTGCCCCACGTGTAGGTCGTGACGGGGATACCGCGCACGAGGAGCCTCCCGCGGCGGGCGTCGTCGTGGGTGGCGGCGTCGGCGGCGCGCACGGCCATGCGTGGGCGGGTGGAGAAGAACAGCCGGTAGGCGAGATCGCCGGCGAGGCGGGGGGAGAGGCGTCCTGCGGCCGGGAGGGTGCGGACGAGGAGAGTGGACGCGGACGGCATGGAGGCTCCTTCACCGAACTATACGAACGATCATCCGTATACTAGGCGAACGGTCGTTCGTATACTAGAGGCGTGGCAGACACGGTGATGCAGGATGGCCGGCGGGCGCGTGGCGACGCCTCCCGCCGCATCGTGCTGAAGAGTGCGACCGACCTCGCCTCCGTCGAGGGTCTGGACGGCGTGACGATCGGACGCCTCGCGACCGCCTCGGGGTCGAGCAAGAGCAGCATCGCGACGCTGTTCCAGAGCAAGGAGGGCCTGCAGCTCGCGACGGTCGCCGCCGCTCGGGACATCTTCGTCGAGCGGATCATCGAGCCCGCCCGCGCCCAGCCGAGGGGAGCGCACCGCCTGGCCGCGCTCCTCCACAACGCCTTGGTCTACTCGAGGGACCGCGTCTTCACGGGCGGCTGCTTCTTCGCGGCGACCGCGGCGGACGTCGACTCCAAGCCCGGTCCCGTGAGCGACGCCGTGCGGGCGGCCCTCGTCGACTGGTACGGATACATCGAGGCCCAGCTGCGGTTCGCGGCCGCGGAGGGGGAGGTCGACGCGGCCGACGTCGAGGTGTTGGCGTTCGAGCTCGTCGCCCTCAATGAGCAGGCCAACGCACGGTCGCTCCTCCTGCGGAGCGACAGGCCGTATGCGCTCGCGGCGGCCGCGATGCGCGCACGTCTCCGTGACGCGGGCGCTCCCGACACCGCGCTCGCCCTCCTCGATCTCTAGCCGCATCCCGCGTCCGGGGCCCCGTGACCCTTCCCCCTGCGGGATCACGAACACACCGCAATCCCGCTTCGAAGGCCCGTTTCTGATCCCGCCCCACGGTCGGGCCCTGCCCCTTTTGCGTGCGGGATGAGAATCGGGCCTCGGGGTCCGGCGGGAGGGGCGTTTCTGATCCCGCCCGACGGTCGGGCCCTGTCGCCTTGCGTGCGGGGTGAGAAGTGGCCCGCGAGGAGCGACGGAAGGGTCGTTCTTGATCCGCGCGCGTGCCTTCCCCCTACGTGTCACCTCGAGCCCTTGCGCTTCCACCGGGGCGCCTCGTTCCTCGCCCCTTCCGCTTCGCCTGCCTGCATCCCGTGAGGGATCGAAAACGTGCCGCTGAGGCGCTCGGGAGGGGCGATTCTGATCTCCTTCGCAGAGTGGGCGCTCGCGTCGCCGCGGTGTGGGATCGAGAACGTGCTGCGGGATGGTTTGGGAGGCGCGACTCTGATCCCGCCTCGGCTCAGGGCGCTTCGCCTGCGTCCTCACCTCGGGTCCGGGCTGGGGTGCGTGTGGGGGGGATCAGAACAGTGCCGCGGGGGCGCCCGGGAGGTGCGGAAGTGATCCCGGAGGGGCGTCCCGGTGCGCGGAAGCGCCTCACCCGGGATTCGGGTGAGGCGCTCGAGTGGGACGATCAGGCGGCGTGGCCGTGGCGGAATCCGGCGTCGAAGCCACGCTCGAATGCGCGCTCCGCCATCCGCTGCGCGCGGTGGCCATGGCCGCGGTGTGCGTGACCGTGGTCTCGGTTGTCGTGACCGTCGTGGTGACCGCGCCCGCGGTGCCCGCCGTTCTCGTGGCAGTCGTGACGGTCGAAGCCGTGCCGGGGCTCAAA
>NZ_DLNJ01000010.1:0-146634 GCF_002478345.1 Microbacterium sp. UBA7513 | reverse complement strand
CGGTTCGGGGTCTGGCTCGTGATCGGACTCGTCGTGTACTTCGCCTACAGCCGTCGGCACTCGCTCCTGAACCCGGACAGCCCCCGGCACCGCCCGGGCACGACTTCGGAGACCCCCGGCGACACGCCGTAGGCGGGGCCGGGGAGGCGGCGGGTCGCGCCGCAGCTCCGAAGTCGTGCCCGGGAGGATCAGCCGACGACGAGGTTGGCGGTGTCGACGACGCGGTCGCCCTCGCCGGGGAACGCCGTGCGGGTGACGCCGGCCTCCACGTTGCCGGTGTGCAGCAGCGTCGAGCCGGACCCGAACGCGTCGTCGCGGAGCTCCAGGGCGCCGCCCTCGAACCGGTTGCCGACCGCGCGATAGTGGGTCGCGCCGCTCGTCACGGCGACGTGCGTGGTCGATCCCTCCGCCCGGAAGGTGCTGTCGGCGAGCGTCAGGTGCAGCTCCCCGGCGCCCGACCGCGACACCGTCGTCCCGCCCTTCGCCGACACCTCGGAACCCGCGATCTCGACGACCTGACGGTCCTTCGATGCTGCCGCGATGCGGGCGTTGCGGAGCGTGGAGCCTTCGACACGCAGCTTCCCCGTCGCGGAGGCGATAGGGGCGGCGTCGTCCGCCGCGCTGAGGGTCGAGCCGCGGAAGGTGACCGCTCCAGGCCCGTTGATCTTCATGCCGCCGACGCGGTCGAGCACCGTGTCGACGAAGATCACGGGCGTCTTCACCGTCGCGTTGGTGAGCTCGCCGGGAGCGACGAACGTGAAGTGCGAGTCGGCGATCACGGTCGGCCGGGCGGAGTTGTCGGAGGCCTGGGTGATGACGAGCGTGTCCGAGGCGGTGCAGCCGCGCAGCTGCGCACCGTCCGCGTTGATCCACAGCATCCCGGAGCCCGTGAGCGAGGGCTTGCCGATCACCTGCACGTCCTCCAGCGTCAGGTCGGTGATGCGCACCCGCGCCACGAACCACGAGCACACGTGCTTGCGGACGGTGATGCGCTTGGCCGCCGAGCCCCACGCCGCCCCGGAGTTCGCGAACGTCATGAGACCGGAGTTGCCCGTGTAGGTGAGGTCGTGCTCGTACTGGCCGTGGGTGACGAACGGACCCTGGTCGTCGCCGTCGCCGTGGCAGTTCTCCACGAGGCAGTAGGCGCTCGCGGTGAAGTCGTTGAGGTGCCGGGCGTTGGCGGTGTGGCAGTTCGCGACGTAGCCGTACAGGCAGTAGATCTGCTGCGTCAGGTAGCCGGCTCCACCCCACGTGACGGAGGTCGGGTTCTTCAGCGTGCAGCTCTCCGTGGTGAAGTACGTGTTCCACCGGCGCTGGATCAGGGGCCAGAAGGTCGCCGTGCCGTCGATGTGGTCCACGTCGCAGCGCACCGCGTACTCGAAGGCCAGCGGGTGCGACCCGGTGTACTCGTCCGTCCCCTTGCCGAGGAACTTGAGGTTCGACACGGTCACGTCCTGCACCGGCTTCACGTGCCGCCACGTCATCGTGCGGTCCTTGCCGAGCGGCCAGCCGTTCTTGTAGTTCACGCGGATGTGCCGACCGTCGACGATCTGGGTCACCTGGACCAGCCGCTGCAGCTCGCGCTCCCAGCGACCGGACAGCGCGTTGACCTCGGCGGCGTACCACTCCCCGACCGCGAAGAACGACGAGTCGGCGACGGGGAAGATGTCGGCGAGGTCGGGCACGTCCTCGCCGAGCTTCGCCTCCTGCACCGCGTCGGTCACCTCGCCACGGAAGAACATGACGGCCGCGAAGGGGTCGTCCTTCCCGGCGTTCTCGATGCCCTCGGTCGTCATGAGGTGATTCCCGAAGTCGAACGCGATGTTCGACCGGGAGAACTTGTGGCGGCGGACGAAGTTGAGGTCGGTGTGCGCCTCCACGCGCCGCACCCCGGCGTCGCCCACCATCGCGTCGAGCGCGTCGTCCGCGGGCGCGGAGGCGTCCATGATGCCGAACTTCCGGAAGTCGACCGTGCCGTCGTGCACGAGCACCCAGGCGCCGCCCTTCGGCCCCGCGAGCACCGTGCCGCCGTTGGCCGCGGGGGCGTCCTTCTTCACGAAGCGGTAGAGCCCGTCACCGCCGTCGCCGGGGGCCGCGTAGCCGCTCGTGCGCACGAGGTCGCCGTCCTTGCCCTTGCGTGTCGCGAGGGCGGTGGCGACGCCTCCGTGCGCGACGTTCTTCGAGCCCGACGACTCCTGCGGCACGACGGGTCCGGCGGCCTGAGCCGCGGCGGGGGCGCCGATCGCGGCAACCCCGCCCAGGGCGGCGGCGCCGAAACCGGCGAGCAGCATCCGTCGACTGCGCATCGCCGCGGTCTCGGTGGTGGTGTCCAGCTGGGTCATGCTCATCCTCCTTGCGGCGTCCTCGCCGCGGTCAGGCGTCCGGCCCTCGGCCGGATCGCGGTCACCGATCAGTCCCCGATCCCCAGCGCTCTCCGAGCGGATGCTCAGAAGTAGTCGCCCGCCGTGAAGTGGCGGATGCCGTCCACCCGGGCCTCGCGGCGCAGCGGGCGGATCATCCCGGTGCGGTCGTCCTGCCGCACGGCCGCCGGAGCGAACGCGCGGACGGCGCGCTCCTCCGCGGCGAGCGCGGGGACGGCCAGCTCGCAGGTGCGGACGCCCGCCGCGGCCCAGTCCGCGGTCACGGCCTCCAGCACCGCGCGACGCACCGCGTCCGGATCGGCCACGGAGGGATCGGTCGCGCTCTCGTGCAGCAGCCCGACGCCGTCGCGCACCTCCGCCACGGCGTAGCCGACCGTCGCCTGCGTCTCGGCGACCCGGTACAGCGTCGCGCCCCGCAGCCGCACCTCCGCCATCGTCCAGTCGCGGTCGCCGCGCACCGGAGCGAGCACGACCACACCCGTGCGGGAGCGCTCGTAGACCTCGCGGAGCGGGGCGAGGACACCGAGTCCGACGGACTCGCGCGCGACCGAGGCGGGCTCCACGGCCGTCGCCGACGCCGCCCACGGCCCGGCCATCGTGCGGGGCATCGAGAAGGTCGTGAAGCCGCTCGACCGGTACACGTCGGGAGTTCCGGTGAACAGCAGGGCCCAGTCGGCGTCGCCCGCCGCGTCCAGGGTGGCGGCCACGAGTCGGCGGGCCAGTCCCCGGCCACGAGCCCGCTCGGCGACCGCGACGCTGCCGATCGCGTGCACCTGCGCCACCCCGCCGCCCGACTCCCGCAGGCGCTTCGGCAGGCCGTAGATCGACCCGCACACGCCCTCGTCGTCTTCCGCGACGAGCGTGTGGCTCAGCCGCTCGTCGTCCACGAGCCACTGGTCCGGCGCGAGGGGCGGTGTGAAGGCGGCCGCCCACAGCGCCGCGAGAGCGGGCTGGTCCTCCGCACGCGCCGACCGCACGACCACGGCGCTCATGCCATCGAGGAGAGCTGGGCGCGGTCGACGGCGTGTACGAGCGGGCGCCCCGCGGCGAAGGCGTCGAGCTCGTCGGCGACGATCCGCCCCTGCCGCAGCCGGCCCTCCCTGGTGCCTGCCGCACGATGCGGCGTGAGCAGCACGCGCGGTGCCGAGCGGAAAGGACTCTCCGCGGACAGCGGCTCCTCGTCGAACACGTCGATCGCGGCACTCAACCGGCCACGACGGAGCTCGGCGAGCAGGGCGGCCTCGTCGACCAGCCAGGACCGCGCCGTGTTGACCAGGCCGGCACCGTCCGGCATCAGTGCGAGTTCGCGCGCTCCGATGAGGTGATGCGTCTCCGGCAGGGTGGGGGCGTGCACCGCGACGATCTGCGCACGGCGGAGTGCCTCGTCCAGCGTCACGAGCTCCGCACCGAGGGACGACGCCTCGGCCGCGTCGAGCGTGGGGTCGACGAGCAGCGGCTCGGCGCCGAGCGCCCGGAGCAGGTCGAGGTACGCCCGCCCGGTCCGGGAGGCGCCGATGACCGCGACGGGAGCGCCGAGGATCTCGTGCTGCACCCCGACGGCCTCCGCGTCCCACCAGCCGTCGCCGGCGCGCAACGCGTCGTGCATCTCCGGCACCCGGTGCAGCAGGGCGAGCGTGAACGTCAGCGACACCTCCGCCACCGACCGGGCCATCCCCGCCCCGGCCTGCGTCACCCGCACGCCGCGGTCGAAGAGCGCGTCGGTCGCGAAGGGCTTGATCGTGGCTCCGGTGTGCGCGATGAGCTCCAGTTTCGGAAGCGTGGCGAGCACCGCGTGGTCGAAAGGACCCACGCCCCAGCTCGTCACCACGACGCGCGCCTCGTCGAGCACCGCATCCGCGAGCCGGTCCACCCGCGCGAACGTCCCGCCGAGCCGCGCCGCGACGGTCTCCAGCCGGGCCGCGTCCTCGGCCGAGAAGAACTCGGCGAACAGCTCCGCGGAGCATGCCGCGACCACGGTCGGAGCGCTCGTCCCGGCGGTCATCGCAGCCAGGCCTCGAGGTTCTCGGCGATGAACGCGTCGTCGTTGAGCTCCGGGTACGCCTGCCGGACGCGGGCGATCTCCTCCGCCTGTCCCGGGGAGAGGCCCTCGGCCGGGTCGAGGCACCAGATGCCTTCCAGGAGGCCCTGCTGGCGGAGCATCTCGTGCACCCCGGCGATGACCCCGTGGAAGTCGTTGCCCGGGTCGAACACGGCCTGGTTCACGTCCACCATGTCCGAGGCACGACGTCCCACCTCGCGGTACGCCTCCGCGTCTCCCGCCAGGGCGCGGTGCACACGCTCCAGCAGCGCGACCGCCGCGTGCGTGCCGACCGCCCACTGACCGAGCAGCCCGCCGACGAACCGGAGGGTGCGCCGCCCGGACGGGGAGTCCACGTGGAACTCGGAGAGCAGGTCGGCGACGATCGCGTCGTCGTTGCCCGTGTACAGCGCGATCTCGTCGGCGCGCCCCGAGGCGGCCACGCCCCGCACGAGCTCCAGCGTGCGGTAGCGGTCGAAGGGAGCGGCCTTCACGGCGACGACGGACGGGATCGCGGCGAACTCGCGCCAGAACTCGCGGTCGAGCACGGGTCCGCCGATCGCGGTCTGCAGGTAGAAGCCGACCAGCGGCAGCACCTCGCCGACGGCGCGGGCGCGGTCGAGCAGGGCACGCTCGTCCGCACCCGCGACGCGGGGACTCACCAGCACGGCGTCGTAGCCGAGGGAGCGGGCGAGCTCCGCCTCGGCGACCGCCTGGGCCGTGTCGCCCGCCACGCCGGCGATGCGCACAAGGGTCGCGTCGTCGCGGGCGTCCATCTCCTCCGCGGCCAGCGCGAGCACCGGCTCGAAGAGCGCGTGCTCCGGGTCGCGGATCTCGAACTGCGTCGTGTGCACGCCGACGGCGAGGCCGCCAGCCCCGGCGTCGAGGTAGTAGCGGGAGAGCGCCCGCTGCCGCCGCTCGTCGAGCGTGCGCGCGGCGGTGAGGGCGAGCGGATGGGCCGGGATCACGGCACCGCGGGCGAGGGTCGCGGCGGCCTCAGGGCGCAGCGACGGCACGGTCGCCGGGTGCGAAGCGGCGTCGGTCATCAGAACTTCCCGTCCCGCACGGCCCACTTCGTGGGCTTGGCGATCATCGGCAGCCCGTCGCGGATCCAGCCGGCCTGCATGCGGATGAGCTCCTCGGCGGAGACGGACGGGTAGCCGAACAGGGCCATGCAGCGGCGGGCGTCGCTGAGCAGCGCGGTCGGCTGCGGCTCGTCGACGATCTCGACCTCCCGCTCGAACAGCTCGCCGAAACGATGGGCGATCGAGGAGACGCTGAGCAGCTCCGGACCGGTGAGGTTGATCACGAAGGGGTCGGTCGAGGCGTGCACCAGGCTCCGCAGCACGACCTCGTTCGCGTAGCCCTGCCAGATCACGTTGACGTTGGCGGTGGCGACGGACACCGGCTCCCCCGCGTGCACGGCGCTGCCGATGTCGGCGAGCACCCCGTAGCGGAGGTCGACGGCGTAGTTCAGGCGGATGATCGCGACCTTGGTGCCGCGCTCCTGCGCCCCGAACTCGAACACGCGCTCCCGACCGAGGCAGGACTGCGCGTACTCGCCGATCGGCGCGGGCGTGGTCTCCTCGGCGGCACCGCCCGAGGTGGCAGGGACGAACGGATACACGTTCCCGGTGGAGAGCACCGAGATCGCGCTGTCGCGGTAGCGGCGGGCGATGCGGTCGGGAAGAGCCGCGTTGACCTCCCACGCCCAGGAGGCGTTGGTCGCGGCACCGAACTTCGCGCCCACCATGAACACCACGTTCGGGGCATCGGGGAGACCGGCGAGGTCGTCGTTCTCGATGAGGTCGAACGGCACGACGCGCACCCCCGCGGCCTCCAGGCGCTCGCGGATGGCGGCGTCGCCGAAGCGGGAGACCGCGTACACGGCGTCGTCCGTGCGGCCGGCGGCGTCCAGGCCGCGCCGGGCGAGCATCGCCAGGGTCGGTCCCATCTTGCCGCCGGCGCCGAGGATCACGAGGTCTCCGGAGCCCTGGGCGAGGTCGGCCACGACCCCGTCGCTCGGGGTGGCCAGCGCCTCCTCGAGCTCGGCCTCGGAGGCGAAAGCATACTGCGTCATGGTCGTGCGGTTCCCTTCTTCTCAGCCCTTGATCCCGGTGCCGGTGACGCCCTCCTGCACGTACCGCTGAGCGATGAGGTACGCGAGGAAGATCGGCAGCAGCGCCACGACGGAGCCGGCGAGCATGGTGCTGAGCGGCACATCCTGCTGCTGCAGCGACGAGATGCCCACGGTGAGGGTGAACATCGAGTTGGACTTGGCGATGATGAGCGGCCAGAGGAAGTCGTTCCAGTGCCAGAGGAAGACGAAGATCCCGAGCGTCGCGAGGATCGGCTTGCACAGCGGCAGCACGATCCGCAGGAAGATGCGGAACTCGCCGGCCCCGTCGATGCGGGCGGCCTCGAAGAGCTCGTCGGGCAGGCCCTGGATGAACTGGCGCATGAGGAAGACCGCCTGCGCGTTCGCGAGCGTCGGCAGGATGAGCCCCCAGTACGTGTCGATGCCGCCGAGGTTCGCCATGAGGATGAACGTCGGGATCAGCGTCACGTGGAACGGCACCATGACCATCGCCAGGAACGACCAGAACATGACCTCCTTGCCGCGGAAGCGCTTCTTGGCGAAGGCGTAGCCGGCGAGCGCGGAGAGGAACAGCACCGCCACGACCGAGACGAGCGAGTAGACGAGCGTGTTGAACAGCCAGACGAGGATGTTCTGCCCGGCGAGCACCTGCTCGTACGCCTCGAAGGAGATGTCGTTCCACGGGAGCAGCGAGCCGGGGAGCTCGACGAGCATGCCCGGCTTCAGGCTCAGCACGACCATGGCGTAGAAGGGGAAGAAGCTGAGGATGCCGGCGAGACTCAGCCAGATCCAGCGGACGGCGACGCCCCAGCCGGTCGGTTCGAGCGCGCGGAACGAGCGGCGCTTCCGCGCGGCGGGACGCGTCGCGGGCGGGGTCGTCTGCGTCGGCGGCTGCAGGAGGGCGGTCATTTCTGCTTTCCGATCACGAGGCGCTGGATGAGGGCGACCACGAGGGTCATGAGGAACAGGGCCACGCCCACCGCGGCCGCGTAGCCGTAGTCGAAGTAGCGGAAGCCCTGGTCGTAGAGCATGTAGACGAGCGAATAGCTGGCATTCGCCGGCCCGCCCTGGGTCATCACGTAGATGACGTCGAAGACCTGGAAGGCGGCCGTCGTCTCGATCACCGCGAGGAAGAAGAACGTCGGGCGCAGGTGCGGGAGGATGATCCACCGGAAGCGCTGCCAGGCGTTCGCGCCGTCGACCAGCGCCGCCTCCTCCAGCTCGCGCGGGACGTCCTGCAGGGCGGCGATGAGGATCATCATCCCGTAGCCGAACCGGGACCAGACGCCCACGACGACGATGGCGGGGATCACGAGCACGGTGCTGCCGAGCCAGGATCCGCCGAGGCCGAGCGGGGTCATCAGCGCGGACCAGGGACCGTTGGCGGAGAAGATCCAGACGAAGATCGAGCCGGCCAGCACGAGCGAGGTGATGACGGGGAGGAAGAAGATCGAGCGGAAGAACCGGGCGCCGCGGAAGGCGCGGCGCACGCCGAGGGCCATGATCGTCGACAGCACGAGCGCGATCGGCACCGCGAAGACCGTGTAGATGAGGGTGGTCCCCAGCGCCCGCCAGAACAGCGGGTCGGCGACGAGGCGCTGGAAGTGGTCGAGGCCGCGCCAGGCGATCTCGCCGGAGATGTCGTAGTCGAAGAAGCTCAGCGCCACACCCGCGATGCTCGGGCCGAAGCGGAAGGCGATGAACAGCAGGAAGGCGGGGAGCACGAACAGGAACGCGACGCGCGCTTCCCGTCGGGCGAGCACCCGGGCGACCCGCCCTGCGGGCTTCGGCGCCGTGGTGGCCGTCGTCATTGTCGATTCCTCACGTGGGGGGCGGGAGAGAGGGGGCGTGCGGCGGGTACCCGCACGCCCCCGGGGTGTCACTTCTGCAGCAGCGGGGCTGCGGCGGCCGCGGCGTCCTTCAGGGCGTCGGCCGGGGACTTCTGGCCCAGCAGGGCGGCCTGGATCTCGGGCGAGAGCACGCCCATGAGCGCACGGGAGCTGGCGTCGAGCTCGCCCACCGTGGTGTCGGGGACGTACTTCTCGACCTCGCCGAGGAGCGGGTCGTCGGCGTACAGCGGCTCGGTGGTGCTGAGCGCGGAGAAGTAGCCGGCGGCCTTGAGGTACGGCTCGACGACGTCGGCGCCGGTCGCGAACTCGGCGAACGCGGCTGCGGCCTCGGGGGCCTTCGAGCCCTTGAGCACGGACAGCGAGCCGACGGTGCCGTAGGCCACGGACTCCTTGTCGGTCAGCGGCGCGAGGACCATGACGTTCTCCTCGCCCCAGAACGGCGCGACCTCGGTCACGGCGTTGTTCCAGGTGCAGGCGACCTTGCCCTGGGCGATGGCGGTCTGCTCCAGCGGGACGTTGGTGGTGAGGGCCTCCGGGTCGAGCGCGCCCTCCTCGGCCAGGTCGGTCAGGAAGGTGAGCGCCTCTTCGCCGGCCTTGCTGTCGAAGCCGACCTCGCCGTCCTCGGTGTAGACCTCGCCGCCGGCCTGCCAGAGCAGCGGGTAGTAGGTGAGGTTGAGGGTGTTCTCGGCCGACGCCGGGTAGTTGAGGGCGTACATGCCCTTGTCGACGAACGCCGGAGCCATCTCGGCGATGTCGTCCCACGTCTCCGGGTACTCGGTCACCCCGGCGGCCTCGAACGCAGCCGCGTTGCAGATCAGCGGCTGCGCGCTGGTGAGGATCGGGGCGCCGAGGATGTCGCCGCCGAGCGTGACCGACTCCTTGACGTTGGGGAGCAGGTCGCCCTGGCGCTCCTCGCTGAGCAGGTCGTTCAGCGGGGCGATCGACTTCTGGTACGCCGCGAGCTGGTCGGGGATGAGGTAGACGACGTCCGGTCCCTTGCCGGCGGCGATCGCCGTCTGCAGGGCCTCGTCACGGTTCGCCCACGGGAAGATCTCGTACTTCACGTTGACGTTCTCGTTCTCCTTCTCGAACGCCTCGATGGTCGAGTCCCAGAAGTCCTTGTGCACCGCCTCGTCGGCGATGACGGGGTAGAGCCAGACCGTGATGTCCTGCTCGCCCTCTGCGGTGTTGCCTCCGCCGGCCGAACATCCGGCCAACAGGGTGGCGGCCGCGACTCCCGCGACGACGCCGGTGATCTTGCTGACGCGCATGGTGCTCCTTTGCGTAAACCGTGCTGAGTACGGTTCATTATGACATTGGCTTTGGATAATTCGTCAAGCACAAGTTCTCAGAGGCTTGTTTCGGCCGTGTTTCTCGGCCGTGAACAACAATCCCCTATCTGAGAATCGGGTGTGCTAATTTGATCGCACCAACGGCGGAGACGAAGGAGGGACCCGATGGGCGCGACCAGCACGCTCTCGATCGTGGCGCGGTCCGCACTCCGGCTGCGCGACGCCGGACCGACGACCGTCAGCGACCTCTCCCGGTCGCTCGAGGTCTCCCGCACCTCCGTCGAGAACGCCGTGGCGGTGCTCTCCGACTCCGGACTCCTCGTCGACGCCCCGGCGCAGAACGGCGGCGGCGCAGGACGCCCGGCCCGCCGCTACTCCTTCCACGCCGCCGCCGGCGTGGTGGTGGGCGTGGACATCGGTGTCGCGAGCGTGCGGGTCGTCGTCGCGGACCTCGCGGGCGTGGTCATCGCCCAGCAGGCGTTCCCCGGCGTCGCGGAGCAACCCGACGGCCCGGCCAAGCTCGCCGCCGTGATCGACGACGTCCGGGGCACGCTCGCCCCGCTCTCGCTGCCGCGGACCGGCCTGCGGGCGATCGGCGTCTCCCTGCCCGGCATCGTCGACGACGACGGGCGGGTCACCACCTCGGTCGTCATCCCGGAGTGGTCCGGCATCGACATCGGCTCGCAGCTGCGCCAGGCGTTCGGCTGCCCCGTGGCCGTCGACAACGGTGTGCGGCTCGCGGCCGTCGCGGAACATCACCTCGGCGTCGCGCAGCTCGTCGACGACGTGATCTACCTGTCGGTCGGCAACCGCATCGCCATGGGCCTCATCCTCGGCGGCCGTCCGCGACGCGGCATCCACAACGCGGCGGGAGACATCGGCCGTCTCGCGTTCCGGGGCCTGAACACCGAGACCGGGCAGATCTCGTGGCGCACCGCCCCAACGGCCGCCGAGGTGTTCGCCCTGGCGCGCAGCGGGGAGCAGGCCGCCCGGGAGGAGCTCGACGGCTTCATCGACGAGCTCGCCCATGGGATCGCGACCCTGATCATGACGGTCGACCCCGCCATGGTCGTGATCGGCGGCGGACTCTCGGCCGCGCACGAGCAGCTGCTCGATCCCCTGCGCGCCGCCCTGCCCGGCCACCTCGGACTGCCATTCCAGGTGCCCGTCGCGGAGGCCCGGCTGGGTGCGGAGGCGGCCGCCCACGGCGCCGTCGTGCATGCGTTCCAGCGGCATCCGGGCGACATCTACGGCATCGAGGACATGCCCGCCCCACCGATCACCCCCCTGCCGCACGACCCCGCGGCCGGCGACGACCCCGAGGAGAAGCAGTGAGCACGTTGAAGGTCGGACTCATCGGCGCGGGCGGGATCTCCCGCGTGCACGCCGACGCCTGGCGCGCGCTCGGCGTGCAGGGCTTCGTCACCTCGAAGGAGGGCGCGGAGGAGATCGCCGCCGAGTACGGCTTCGAGGTCGTGGCCGACGTCGACGCGCTCCTGGAGCAGGTCGACGTCGTCGACATCGTCACGCCGAGCAGCACCCACGCCGACTTCGCCCTTCGGGCCATCGCCCACGGGCTCGACGTGATCTGCGAGAAGCCGCTCGCCGCGACCGCGGAGGCCGCCGCCGAGGTGACCGCGGCCGCAGCCGCCGCGGGAGTGCGGCTGTTCCCCGCCCACGTCGTGCGCTACATGGGGGAGTACGGCCGGATCAAGGCCGGCATCGACGCCGGGCAGATCGGCACCCCCGCCGTGCAGCGCTTCCGCCGTCTGGGCGCCGCGCCCCAGGCTCCCTGGTTCTTCTCGGAGCGGGCCGGCGGCGGCGTCATCCGCGACCTCATGATCCACGACATCGACCAAGCGCTGTGGTTCGCCGGGCCGGTCGACAGCGTCTACGCGGTGCAGAACCCGCCGACGGTCGACGACCGCGTTCCGGCCCCGGTCACGGCGCATGTCGTGCTCACCCACCGCAACGGAGTCATCAGCCACGTGCACGCGAGCTGGGTGCAGCCCGGCATGCCGTTCCGCACGAGCGTCGAGGTCGCCGGGTCCGAGGGGCGCCTGCGCTACGACAGCGCCGAGGACCACACGCTGCGCACCGACGCCGTGCTCGTCGAGGGCGCGACCGACTACCTCCCGCCGATGTCACCGGAGGAGAGCCCGTACTACGCGGAGATCGCCGACTTCGTGGCCGCGATCGTGGAGGGACGCGAGGCCGCCGTCACCCCGGAGGACGGGATCCGGGCGGTCGCGGTCGCCGAGGCCGCCTACGCCTCGATCGCCTCCGGAGCCCCGGTCGCCCTCCCCGCCTCGTCCCCCGCCGTCGCCGTCGCCGAGGAGGCCACCCGATGACCGCTCCCCGCCCGCTGCGGATCGCCGTGCTGTCCTTCGCGCACACGCACGCCCTCAGCTACGTGCACGCGCTGCTGCAGATGCCCGACGTCGAGCTGATCGCCGCCGACCCCGACGGCGCCTCCGCCCCGGACGACGCTCCGCGCGGTGCCGCCCTGGCCGCGGAGCTCGGGGTGGCCTATGTGGAGACCTACGACGAGGCCTTCGCCTGGGGCCCGGACGCGGTCGTCGTGGCCGCCGAGAACTCCCGTCACCGTGCGCTCGTCGAGCAGGCCGCCGCCGCGGGCGTGCACGTGCTGTGCGAGAAGCCGCTGGCGACGACGGTCGAAGACGCGATCGCGATGCGCGACGCCTGCGACCGGGCGGGCGTGCTGCTCATGGTGGCGTACCCGGTGCGCTTCTCCCCCGCGGTGCGCGACGCCGTCGCCGAGCTGCGCAGCGGACGCCTCGGGAATATCCTCGGCGTCACCGGCATCAACAACGGCAAGCTCCCGCAGGACCGGGCCTGGTTCACCGATCCCGCCCTCGCCGGCGGGGGTGCCCTGGTCGACCACGTCGTGCACTGCGCCGACCTCCTCGACGATCTCCTGGGTGGGCGGCCGCACACCGTCCGCGCGGTGTCGAACAGCATCCTGCACGCCGAGCGCGACCTCGCGGTCGAGACCGGGGGCCTCGTGACGATCCAGTACCCGAGCGGCGTGATCGCCACGATCGACTGCTCGTGGAGCTGGCCGCTGAGCTCGCCGACCTGGGGCGGCCTCACCCTCGAGGTCGTGGCCGAGCGCGGGACCGTGACCGTGAGCCCCTTCGCGAAGGGCGTGTCCGGTCACGATGCCCACGGCGAGACCTGGACCCCGGTCGGGGCCGACCTCGACGCCCTGCTGCTCGAGGAGTTCGTGCAGGCTGTCCGCGCGGGCCGTCAGCCTCAGCCCGACGCCGGTGTCGGCATCCGGACCGTCGAGATCGTGAAGGCCGCGCAGGAGTCCGCCTCCCGCGCCGGCACCCCCATCCCCCTCTGACCCGGGCACCCACCTCCCGAGATCAAAAACGCCCCCACTTCTATCCCCCCAGGCCCGTTTCCCGTCCCGCACGCGGTCTCGAAGCCGGGCCCGCTGTCCCGGGTGCATCCTCGCCCGTCCGCCCACCCCCGCCACGGTGCGGGATCAGAAGAGCACCTCCCCGGCTCACCCCCGGCGCGTTTCCCATCCCGCACGCGCCGCGTCCCGCCGTGCGGGATCAAAACCGCGCCTCCCGCTCCTGTCCCGGGTCCGTTTCCCGTCCCGCACGGAGACGGCATGTCCGAGACTCGGGCCTTCCACACGCGGACCGTGCGCGCACGCCCGACTCCCGGCCCCTTCCATGGCAGGAGAGCGCGCGGGCATGAAACCGGCGCGACGGGCGTTGCACCCGGGGCCGCAGCGACACGGAGGAGACATCATGCGCATCGACCTCGCCGGGAAGACCGCCCTCGTCACGGGATCCACCCAGGGCATCGGACTCGCCATCGCCACGACCCTGGCCGACGCGGGAGCACGGGTCGCCGTCAACGGCCGGAGTCCCGAGACGGTGTCGTCGGTCATCGCCGCGCTGCAGGAGGAGAATCCGGACAGAGGCCTCGTCGCCGCGCCGGGTGACGTCACCACGGAGGACGGCGCCGCCCGCGTGCTCGCCGCCACCGGAGACGTCGACATCCTCGTCAACAACCTCGGCATCTTCGGGGCGACCCCCGCCCTCGACATCTCCGACGACGAGTGGCGCCGGTACTTCGAGGTGAACGTGCTCGCCGCCGTCCGGCTCATCCGCGCGACCCTACCCGGCATGACGGAGCGCGGCTGGGGTCGGGTGCTCGACATCGCCAGCGACTCCGCGGTCGTGATCCCCGCAGAGATGATCCACTACGGGATGTCGAAGACCGCACTGCTCGCCGTCTCCCGGGGCTTCGCGAAAGAGGCGGCCGGCACGGGCGTGACGGTGAACTCGGTGCTCGCCGGCCCCACCCACACCGGCGGCGTGGAGGACTTCGTGTACTCGCTCGTGGATCCGCAGCTGTCGTGGGAGGAGGCCCAGCGCGAGTTCATGCGCGTGCACCGCCCCCAGTCCCTGCTCCAGCGGCTCATCGAACCGGAGGAGATCGCGAACATGGTCGCCTACCTCGCGTCCCCGCTCGCCTCGGCGACGACGGGCGCCGCGGTCCGGGTCGACGGCGGCTACATCGACGCGATCGTCCCCTGACCTTTCGAATCGCGCACTTGGCGGCATCTGCGGCCGGAATGGGGCCATTCGGGCGATTCGAAACGGAGGGGTAAGCTGGCCCCCGGAGAAGCACGGAAAGGCGGTGATGGCGATGTCCGACGATAGTAACGGCGCCGCCCTCGCTGCGTCGCGCTTCCCGGCACCCACGCGTTGAGCTCCTGCTCCGCGTCCGTGCCTCTCGCCTCGCAGTCATCGGCGGCGTCTCCCGCCCCCTGACGAACCCGCACGCGAGACACGCGTCTCCGTGCGCCCGCGAGAACGGAGCCGCATCATGGCGCTCATCGACAACGGCGTGTACGTCCACGGACGTCGCGTGGAGACCCCGAAGAACCTGGACGAGACCTACCGGATGCTGGACGCCGCCGGCGGGATCGCGTGGATCGGCCTGTACCGACCGAGTCCGGAAGAGGTCGCCTCCGTCGCCCGCGAGTTCGATCTGCATCCGCTCGCCGTCGAGGACGCGCTCTCGGGGCATCAGCGCTCGAAGGTGGAGCGTTACGGCGACACACTCTTCGCCGTGCTGCGCCCCGCCCGCTACCGCGACAAGGAGGAGTCGATCGAGTTCGGTGAGCTGCACCTGTTCATCGGCCCCGACTTCGTGGTGACGATCCGCCACGCGGAGTCGCCGAACCTCGCCGCGGTCCGCCGCCGGATGGAGGCCAACCCGGAGCTGCTCGCGATGGGACCGGAAGCGGTCTTCTACGCGATCCTCGACGAGGTCGTGGACGAGTACGAGCCCGTGGTGGCGGGCCTGGAGAACGACATCGACGAGATCGAGGACCAGCTCTTCGGCGACAGCGACGACGACGCCCTCTCCCGCCGCATCTACGAGCTCTCCCGCGAGGTCATCAACTTCCAGCGCGCGGTGCACCCCCTGAGCGGCATGCTGGAGTGGCTGCGCCGCGGGTCGGAGAAGTACCGCATCGACGAGGAGCTGCAGCGCTCCCTCCGGGACGTGCTCGACCACACGATCCGCGTGAACGAGCGCGTCGACTCGTTCCGCGCGATCCTGGAGAATGCCCTGACGGTGCAGTCGGCGCTGGTCGCCCGGCGACACTCGGAGGCCGGGCTCGCCCAGAACGACGAGATCAAGAAGATCTCCTCGTGGGCGGCCATCATCTTCGCACCCACGCTCGTCGGCACCGTCTACGGCATGAACTTCGACGTGATGCCCGAGCTGCACTGGGCGTTCGGCTATCCGATGGCGATCGGGGCGATGGCCGCGTTCGCGGTCGGGCTCTATGGGGTGTTCAAGTACAAGAGGTGGCTCTGACGCGCAGGCGGTCACGCCGGTTCAGGCAATCGCTTCCGGAAAGCGCCTGAACCGGCGTGGCCGCCTGTCTCACCGCACGGCGATCACGGGGAAGGCCGGCTCGTCGCCGGAGGCCGCGGGGATCTGCAGCTGGGCCTTCTCCGCCGAGTCCAGCGTGAGGGTCCACCGCAGCCCGCGGGCCGTCCGCTCGACCTCGCCCACCGACGGCACCGGGACCTCGACGTCCCCGAAAGTCGTCAGATCGATGTCGACGACCGCTCGTCCGCCCGCCGCCCCCGCATTCGCGAGATCGAGGAGGATGAGCGTGTCGTGCGGAGCCCCGGGCTGCGGGGAGAGCTCGACCGAGTAGCCGATCGCCGACTTCGTGTGCACCGAGAACCGGACCGGCGCAGTGGTGGCCGAGGTGTCGCTGCCCACGATCGTCCTGGCCACGACCTCGTAGGTCCCCTGCGTCAGCGGCGCGTTGACGGTCCAGGTGCCGTCGTCGCGCACAGTCACGAACCGCAGGAACGGCGTCAGCTCCCCGTCGCGCACGTGCACCCGGACCCGGGAGCCCGGGACGCCGGTACCGGAGATGGTCGTCGTGGTCGCGGTGACCGTGGCCCCGGTCTTCGGGGTGAGGATGGTCGGCGTGGCCGGGGAGGTGCGGATGACGATGGGGGCACTGGCCTCGCCGGCGATCAGGGTGCTCGGCCCGGCTGGAGCATCCGCGGGGAGGGGGAACACGGTCGCGAACCGTCCCTGCGCGTCGGTCTGCACCGGCATGGTGGCGGTGCCTACGCGGAGCTCGACGGTGCTCCGCGGCGGATGTCCGCTGCCGGTCACCCGAAAGGACTGCCCGGTGAGCGCCACGCGGGAGTAGACCCCGACGGCGGGGACGGAGGCGCCGATGTCGGCGTCCATGAGTCCGGCGCCCACCCGATCCGGTCCCTCGTCGGCGACGCCGTCGGCCGTGGCCCTGATGCGACGCGTGACCTCGTCGGGAGTGAGCGTCGGGTCGGCGGCAAGCATGCGAGCGGCGAGCCCCGCGACGTGCGGCGAGGCCATGGATGTACCGGGGAACAGAGCGTAGATCGAGCCGTCATCCTGGCGAGGCACCGCGGACCAGACCACACCGGGCGCGGTGACGGTCACCTTGCCCGCTCCGTAGTTGGAGAATCCGGCCAGGACAACGGTGCCGCTGGACTCGTCCTGATCGGCGGCGGCGACGGAGATCACGTCCGGCAGTCCGGCGGGGGCCTTCAGGCAGGAGGAGTCGACGGGGCGCGGTTCCGGTGCGCCGTCGTCTGGGCTGAGGACGTCCGTGGTCATGGTGGCGAGGTCCTGCGCCTCGTTGCCCACGGCGGCGACGCTGACCACGCCCTGCTCGTGCGCATAGGCGTACGTGCGGCGGAGGGCCTCCAGGGCGGCGGACTGTGTCTCCTCACCGGCGCACCAGACGTACCAGGGGTCCACGTAGTAGCTGTGGTTCACGACGGGGATGTCGTGTCGGACCGCCCACATCGTCGCGCAGATGCTGGCCTCGGGGTAGATGTGCCCTGCCTGGTTGTCGACCTTGATGGCGGCGACGCGCGCATCCGGGGCGATGCCGCGGATCCCGGAGCCGTTCGCGGCGCCGGCGATGCTCCCTGCCACATGGGTGCCGTGGGCTCCGACGAGCCCTGCGGCCGGCTGCCATGCGACGGGCCGGGTGTCAGGGACGCCGTTGATCCCGCAGCCGACGGAGAGTGCGGGGTCGATGCGGTCGGCGAGGTCGGGATGCCCGGCGTCGATGCCGTTGTCCGCCACCCCGACGACGACTCTGGCTCCGCCGGGGGTCGTCGCGCCGACGGCGACGGTGTCCCACGCGGTGCCCTCCGCGGGCATGGCCTCGGGCTCCTCCGTGCCCCCCGCCGCCGACGCCGCGGGCTCCGGGAGACGGTCCGGCGCGGTCGACGTGCGGGTGGGGCCGACGGACTGCACCCACGGCTGAGCGCGGAGCTGCGTCGCGAACGCCCCTTCGGGCGCCCGGACGACGGTGACCCCGATCTCCGGGTACGAGATCAGCAGCGTCCCTCCCGCATCGGCGATGGCCGCGCGCAGCGTCTCCTCGCTCGGGCCGCCGGGGGCGGTGTTCACGACCCAGTTCAGGGCCGGGGCGTCGGGGGCGACCTCAGCGGCCGCCGGAAGCACGGATGACGGGATCGCCAGGGCGAGAGCGGCACCGACGGCGAGCGCCACGCCGATGCCGCGGGAGAGGGGACGACGGGTCACAGCAGCCTGCCTTTCGAACGCGGCCGGGGGCCGTCGAGTCGGGATGGTCCGGTGAACAAGAGGCGGGTGGGGGCGTTCCGTTACGCGCGGTCCCGATCCGGGTCGCGAAAGAACCAGGGGCCGCGGCGGGCGAGATGCGCGAGACTGGAAGCATGGCGCTCGATCTCCTCCTGTCCCGCATCGTCGAGAGCGGTCTGCTCGAAGACCCCGTGTCCGAGAACGGTCTCGTCTACGGTCGGGCGAGCCTGGATGCCGCCGGCACCGTCGTGACCGTGAACGTCGACCCCGAACTGGAGGGCGACGAGAGCGCGGAGGACCTGGATCCGGACGAGCTCGTCGCGGCCATCGCGCGCGTGCTCTCGATGAGCGAGAAGCGCTGGCGGGCGATCGTCGAGGAGGTCGCGCTCGACATCGAGGATGCGGTGCACGACGAGCCCGTCGTCGAACAGATCGACCTGCGGGACGACCTCGAGGCCACGTCGGTCGTCGTGTTCGCGGATGCCGTGCTGCTGGCGTTCGTCGCCCCCAAGCAGTTCCCGGAGTCGCGCATCCTGGTGCAGCTCGATGAGGAGCTGGAGGTCGACGGCATCGAGGTGCGCGAGCCCGACGGCACCGAGGTCATCGACGTCGACACGCTCGACGAGCTGATGGACCTCATCAGTCGCGCCGACCGCGACTGACCCGCCACACGCGGAAACAGGCGGACGCGCGAGCACAGGCCACCTCCAGAGGAGGGGCCTGCACCCGCGCGTCCGCCTGAGTTCCGGCTAGCGCGCGCTGCCGTAGTAGGTGACGTCGGGGAAGGCGAAGCCGTCGCCGTTCCCGTTCCAGACACCGGTGAAGGTGATCACGACCGTCTCACCCGAGGCGAGGGGTCCCTTCCAGTCGATGCTGTCGCCGCTCACGGTGACGGTGCCGCGATCGGCGGTCACGCTCGACGGGTTCCAGCTGGAATCGTCGAGGATGCCGGCCAGCGCGTACGCGATCTCCGCGTTCGCCGAGTCGACGTTGCCGTTGTTGCCGTATTCCAGCCGGTACGTCACGACCTGCCCGGGCTGCGGGTCGGTCGGGTTCGAGTTGAACGTGTACTGGAAGAACTCGCGCTTGACGGTGTCGGTGTCGGTCGCGCACACGTTCGCGGCGTTCCCGGCGACCACGCAGGCCTGGTTGGTCAGCACCCCGGGAGGCGCCGACTGGTTGACCTTGGCATTCACCTTCAGCGTGACCGACTGCCCGGCCCCGAGCGTCCCGAGGTCGGCGGTCACCGAGCGGCCGGAGGCGCTCACCGTCACGCCCGACGGGCCGCTGCCCGAGACGAAGTCGAGACCGGCCGGGAGCGGGTCGCTGACCACGACGTTCGTGGCTGCGCCGTCTCCGGTGTTCCGCACGACGATGTCGTACGTGAGGTTCTGACCGAGCTTCACATCACCCTGACCGTCGTCCTTGCTGATGGTCAGCACCGGCGTCGTCTTCTTGGTGATGGTGGTGTCGTCCCAGTCGCACGCCTGGTTCGTGGAGGTCGCCACGGCGCACGCGTTGTTGCGCAGGTTCCCGATCGGCGTCGCGTCGCCGACGGTGGCCTTCACGGTGATCGTCGAGGACGCCCCGGGAGCGAGCGACGGGATGGTCCCCTGGACGCGCTGCCCGGTGATCGAGACCGTCCCGGTCGTGCCGGCGGTGTACGCCGCGGTGATCCCGGTGAGCCCGGCAGGCAGGTCGTCGCTGACGACGACGTTGCTCGCCGCACCGGTGCCGGTGTTGCGCACCACGATGTCGTACGAGAGCTGGTCGCCGATCACGGCCGAGTCGCGGTGGTCGTTCTTGTCCACCGTCAGCGCGGGCGCCGTGGGCTTGTCCACATCGATGTCGATGCTGTGCAGGTCGCTCGGCACCTTCGTCCACGTCGGCACGAGTCCGAGGAACGCGCCCTTCGAGCGCATGCTGAGCTGGAACTCGACCTTCGAGACCGTGCCGGTGACCTGGACCGTGCCGGTCTTGGCGGCGAAGGAGGTCGAGGTGATCGTGTTCGATGTCACATCGAGGTTCCCGCTCACAGCGCGCAGGCTCACCCCGGAGGTCTTCAGCGTGTACTTCGCCGAACTCTGCACCACGCCGCCGAGGGAGTAGACGTCACCGCCGAGGTTGGCGAGGGTGATCTTCGGGTTCGTCACCTTCTGTCCGAAGTCGATCACGACGTTCCCGCGGACGCACTCGATGCCGTTCTTGCAGGGGTATCCCTCGTTGAGGCCGATGACGTTGAGCCCGAGCTCTCCGCCGTCGCGGACGGTGGCGAGGTTGACCACGTTCCCCGAGCTCTTGATCTGCACCTTGTCGGTGGTGGTGATACGGGCCGTGGCGCCGGCGGCCGACGCGGTACGGGTGTCTCCCGATCCGCTCCAGCCGTTGACGTCGGCGGCCGAGGCGGCGGGGGCGCCCGCGAGGGCGCCCGCCGCCAGAGCGGTGAGCACCCCCACGGTCAGCGCACCCCGAAGAAAGGATGTCTTCTTCACAGGTCTCTCGTCCTCCGTCTCTGTCCGGCGCCCGTCACCGGGTCGCCGGGGAACGACGGCGCAGTGCGAACGCGCCCGCGGCTCCGACCGCGATCACCCCGGCCCCCGCGAGTCCGACGGTCGGATCGGCCACCGGCACCGCAGCACGCTCGGCGAAGCTGTGGCTGTAGTTGTACGTGAAGCGGTGGTCGTCGGTGAAGACACCACCGGTGTAGAGCACCGTGGCGTTGTTGGTGATCTGCGGACCCCAGTAGTCGGCGTCGACGGTGAACGTCGCCATCGGCGTGACGGCTCTGGTGCCGCCGTCGTGCGCGACGTTGAAGGTCCAGACGACATTGCTGCCGATGAGCTGGCCTCCACTGGTCGCCGACACGAAGGTCGTGTGCTCCGGCACCGGCAGGATCACCTTGTAGACGCCGTCGATCTGCTCGTCGTTGACGAGCTGCACGATCGCGCCTTCCTTGATCTCCGATCCCGGCGTCACGCCCGTCGCGGCCGTCTGGGTGGCTCGACCCAGGTAGCCGCGCGTCGAGACCTGACCGTCGAGGTCTTCCGTGCTGCGGACCGAGGAGACCCCGCCGCTGGACGTGGTGCTCGGGGAGTCCGGCTCGTCGGCGGCCATGGCCCCCTGCGCGCCGAGGATCGAGCCCCCGACGATCAGCAGGCCGACGCCGGCGCTGCATGCGGTCTTGAGGATGCTCTTCATGATGAGCCTCTCTTCTTGATGTGGACACGACGAGCAGAGTGCTTCGCCGCGGATGAGACAGAGACGATGACGGACGATTACGCCCGTGCGCGGCGGGAATACCGGCGCTGCGGTGCGCGGACGCCGATGATGAGGAGCATCACGACGAGTCCCACGACGTAGCCGAGCACGCCGACGAGCGATCCCACGAAGACGTGACTCACCTTGTATCCGGGATCGAGGCCCCAGGTCTGCGTGGCCCAGCCGATCAGCACGAGCCGCAGCATGTTGACCGCGAAGACGATGCCCCACATCGCCGCGAGCCCGCCGAAGAGCCGGCTCCACCGCACGCGGGTGAAGGCGAGGATCACCGCCGCGACGGCCGTGAGCGGGAGTCCGATCAGCAGCGTCGTGCACTCGACCGTGACCTGCAGGGCGATCAGGTCTCCGGTCGGGGTCCACACGAGGTAGTGCTCGCCGATCGCTGCACGCTGACCCTCGACGAACGGCGAGAGCAACCACGTCGCGACGACCGCCTCGATGGCGCGGAAGGTGGTGTTGACCGCCAGGAGCGCTCCCCCCGCCGCGAGCATCAGCAGCGCCACGACCACGCGCGCGGCACGGTTCGGCGGCGACACCCGATCCAGCCGACGGGCGCGGAGCAGGGGCAGGGTTTCGGTGACGGTGGTCATCAGGCCTCCACGGCGACGGATCCGTTGACGACGACGTGGGCCTCCGCATTGCGGCGTGTCTTGGCCCAGCCGTTCTTGCCCCGGACGATGCGCAGGAACGCCCGCGCGATGCAGATGTACATGTAGTAGACGTAGAGCCACACCCCGAGCCCCCACCCCAGCGCCGTCAACCAGCTCGCCTGGGGTTCGCAGCGGATCTTGTAGACGAACCCCCAGACGGCGAACGGGGCGACGGAGAAGGCGAACAGCAGCCCGAGGACGCCGAGGGTGTCGCCGAGCGCGACCCGGAAGAGCTCCGGCTGCTGCACCCAGTACCCGACCTGAGCTCCGAACAGGATGAGGAACGAAAGTCCGCCGAGCATCTGGAGGAACGGCAGCACGAGGTAGTACACCGTCTCGATGACCCCGGCGTTGTCGACGTACGGCGACTTCACCACCTCGCGGATGTACTTGACGCACTGGATGTTCCCCTGTGCCCACCGGGTGCGCTGGGTGAGCAGGCGGCGGATCGACGGAAGCGCCTCCTGGTTCACGTGCGTGTCGTAGACGTGGCGGACCTGGTAGCCCGCCAGCACGACGTGCACGCCCAGCTCGTAGTCCTCGAGCAGGGCGCCGTGCCACGGTTCGCCGAACGTGTCGCCGATCGCGTCGAGCACGGAGAGCCGGGTGAACTGCCCGTTGCCTCCCAGCCCGACCGTCCCCGTCTTGGCTCGCAGCGACTGCATCGCGGCGATCGTGGTGCGGAACTCGAGATCCTGCATCCGCAGCAGGAACCGCGCAAACATGTTGGCGAACCGACCACCGTGCGGGTACGGCTTCGGGTCGTCGCGATTCTTCATCCACACCGCGATCTGCGCCGCCCCCACGCTCTCGTCGCCGAAGATGTCGTCGGCCGCGCAGATCTCGAGGGCGTTGGGTTCCATCTCGCCGTCCGCGTCGATGACGACGACGACGATCCGATCATGATCGGCGTCGGCGGGAAGCCAGGCGAGGAGCTGATGGTAGGCGGCGTTGAGAGCGTCGCCCTTGCCGGTCCGCGCCTCGGGCCGCCGTCGCTGGACGAGATGCACGTGCTCGTCGGCATCGGCCCAGCGCGTGACGATCGCCGCCGTGGCATCCTCGCTGTCGTCGTCGATCACCCAGACGTGGGCCCCGGGGAAGTCCCGCCGCGCCCGCGACACGGTGGTGTCGATGACCGCCTCCTCGTCCCGACACGGGATGAAGAAGTGCCATTCGAAGTGCGCCGGGTCACCGGGAACGGTCTTCGGATAACGCAGATAGGGGATGAGGATGAACAGGACGTACGTGACGAACGCGACGCCGAGCAGGACCGTGAACGCGTTGAGCACCGGGAACATCAGGGAGTCCTCCCCTGCACGGGGTCCTCTTCCGGTGCGACGGATCGGCGGATCGGGCGAGGAGCCGGCGACGATCGTCGCAGCAGGCGGGTGCGCAGGAGCAGTCCCGCCCCCACGGTCACCGCGATCCCCGCCGCCATGACCACGGTCGTCATGGATTCCGGCCCGGTGGCGGCAAGGGCGCCGACCGTGGCGAGCGGGGTGGTCAGGGCGTTGCTGTACATCAGGACTCCTCGGTACGGGACGGGACGACGGTGGTGCGGATGTGCGCCGCGATGCGCGCAGTGGCCTGGCCGTCACCGAAGGGCGACGGCACGGTGGCGAGTCGGGCGAGGGTCGGCTCCACCGCATCCAGCAGGGTGGCTGCCGCAGCGGCGAGCTCCTGCGGTGAGACCAGCTGCGTGAAGGAGCCCAGCGCCTCGGGGCGCTCGGTCGAGTCCCGGACGACGAGGACGGGGCGCCCGATCACCGTCGCCTCCTCCTGGATGCCTCCGGAGTCGGAGACCAGTAGGGCGGCATGCGCGGCGAGCGCGAGGAACCGCTCGTAGGGGAGCGGCTCCTCGGCGATCAGCGCGTCCAGGAGATGCGTGGCGTCCAGCGTGGTGAGCATCGCCCTGGTGCGCGGGTGCACCGGGAACACGACGGGCCACCCCGATGCCGCGATGGCATTGAACGCACGGAGCGTGGCCAGGAGGTTCTCCGGGGTGTCCACGTTCTCCTGACGGTGCACGGTCGCGAGGACGTAGCCTGCGGGAGTCAGTCCGAGCTCGGCGAGCGCCTCGGCGTCGCCCTCCGCCCCGGCGCGCTGCGCACGCACCGCCTCCACCACCGGGTTGCCGGTGACCAGGATGCGCGCATCATCGATGCCCTCGGCGAGGAGGTTGGCGCGGTTCGCCTCGGTCGCCGCGAACAGGTCGTCGGCGATGTGGTCGACCATCACCCTGTTGTGTTCCTCTGGCATCCGGCGATCGTTCGCCCGGAGTCCTGCTTCGACGTGCCCGAGGCGGACTCCGGCGGCGTTCGCGGCCAGAGCGGCGGCGAAGGTGGCGTTCGTGTCCCCCTGGACGACGACGTACCCCGGCTCGAAGCGCGTGATGGCCTCGGCGATCTGCTCGGCGGCGCGGCCGATCTGGGCGGCCCGCGGGAGACCTCCGACGTGCAGCTGGAGGTCGACCCGCTCGATCCCGCAGGCTCGGAGGAACACCCGGGACATCCCCGGGTCGTAGTGCTGACCGGTATGGACGACGAAGGCGGCGTCTCCCAGCTCCCGGACGAGGGGGGCGAGCTTGATGATCTCGGGACGGGTCCCGAAGACGATCATGACGGAGCCTTTCGGCAGCGGAACGGACGAAGTGGACTGTGAGAAGTGCATTTCTGGGTACCTCGATCAGCCCCCGGAGGGAGGTCCCCCGTGGCTGACGCGATCAGTGGTTATCGGTGGGTCGCGCGACGCGCGGAGACGATGAGGAGCAGAGCCCCACCTGCCAGCAGCGCGATCGCGGGGAGGACGGAGAGCGGCGTGCCGCCGGTCTGGGCGAGCCCTGCGGCCGCAGGGGCACGGACGACGGTCGCCGCGCACGACCACTGCGCGTCGTCCGCGCAGGCGTGCGCCGCCGACAGCGGCGGCAGCGCGGGGAGGCCGGACAGATCGCCCGGGACGGCGATCCCGGCCTGGACCGCTGCCGCCCGCAGACCGGCGATCATCGACTCGTCGTAGGCCACGGTGGCGCGGTTGACGATGGTGCCCTCCGCGTCGCGCGGCAGCTGGGCACGCAGGGTCATCGTGGCAGACTCCCCTGGTCCGAGCTCCGGCACCACCCAGCCCACGCGGTCCTGCACGGCGACGCCCCCGGCCGAGGCGGCGATGAACCGTGCGCCGTCTGGGAGGTCGTCGACGACGGGGATCTGTGCCGCGGTGCCGGGGCCGACGTTCGACACGGTGATCGTGTAGTCGAGGATGGATCCGGCGACCGCCGCGGATTGCGCGACCGTCTTGTCGATCTCGAGCGAGGCGAGCGCGGCCACCGCGGTCAGGGCGCACGCCTGCCGCGGGTCGTCGGGGCACGGCGTGGTCACCGTCGGCGCCGGAGTCCCGGCGGGCGCATCCGCAGGGTTCTGCACGGTGGCGCGGTTGAGGAGCTGCGCCTCGTCCCGGCCTCCCGGGGTCGTTCCGGTCACGTGCAGCGCGACCTCGCCCCCGGCGGGCACCTCGGGCAGGGTCCAGCGGACGGTCCCGTCGGCGACCACGCCGCCCTGATCGGCCGAGACCGCGGTCAGGGCAGGCGGCAGGAGGTCGGTCACCGGGACGTCGGTCGCCGGACCCGTGCCGGCGTTGGCGACGACGAGGGTGTACGTCAGCACCTCGTCGTGGCCGGCGACCTGCTTGTCGACCGTCTTCGCGAGCGACAACGCCGGCAGGGCGGCGACCGTCGTGGCAGCGCAAGCGGCACCCGCGTCGTCCGCACACGGCGTCGCCGACGTGGGTGCGGGCGTCTCGGCCGCGGCATCGGCGGGGTTCTTCACCACGGCGCGATTGACGAGCGTGCTGCCCGCACCCGCGCGATCGACCGTCCCGCGGACGTGCAGCGTGCTCGTGCCGCCGGCGGGGAGGGAGTCGATCGTCCACGTGACCGTGCCGTCCGCGACGACGCCGCCCTGATCGACGGTCACATCACGCAGCCCGGTGGGAAGGGTGTCGGTCACGGGCACCTGCCCGGCGTCCGCCTCGCCGGAGTTCCGGACGGTGAGGGTGTAGTCGAGGGTGTCGCCGGGCGCGGCGGCCGCCTTGTCGACGACCTTCGCGATCGAGAGACCGGCGAGCTTCGGGTCCGGTGTGGCGGTGGCCGTGATCCCGAGCGCGTAGCCGTCGGTCGCGGTCGTCTGCGTGCCGCCGAGGGCGAAGCGGGCGACGTCGAAGACGATGCGCGTGATCTGGGTGCCCGGGACGGTGAAGCTTCCGCAGCCCCCGGGGCGCGAGGCCGCGGTGCAGGAGATGCGGAGGTCGCCACGGACGTACCCGTCGCCTCCATCCACGAAGGTCGCGCCGTCGGAGACGACCGCGCGGGTGGCGCCGCCGTCGGCGGAGGCGAAGCGCATGCCGTCCGCGATGGCGATCCCGGTACCTCCGGTCCCGGCGCCGAACTCGGCGATGTGGATGGCGGGGTCGTCGACGGGGCGGTCGAACGTGATCGTGAGCTGCCCCTCACCGCACCGCGACGCCGTGCCGCAGTTCGCCTTCGAATGCACGTTGAGCGTCGCGAGGTCCTTCGCCGAGACGCCGGGGGCGTACATCGCGTCCGTGCCGCTCCAAGAGCTCAGCGTCTTGCCCTCGCCCCCGAAGATGCGCGAGCCACCCGACAGTGTCGCCGTGGCGACCGTGCCGTCCGGCAGCGTGAACCTGCCGGTGTTCGCGTCGACGATGGTCGCCGCTCCCGTCGCAGCGGTCGCGGGGGCCGCAGCGACGACGGCACCGAGGGCGAGCAGCAATCCGAGCACGAAGGCGCCCGATCGTTTCCTCATGGCGGTGTGATTCCAATCTCGATCTCTTCATCCGCTGGTATCCGGAGATGGCGAACCCTTATGGGACAGCACTGCGCGGGGGTTATTACGCGCGGTCCAAAATTCAATCCACGATGACCACCTCAGCTATCGCGCCCCCGGAGACTCCGGCGATGTTGGACTGCGCGAAACTCAGGGTCACCGCGGTCCCTGCCGGGACCGGGTAGGCGTCGACCTCGAAGCTCGCCTGCCACCGTTCGTTCGCCGCGCAGGTTCCCGCCGCGAGCGTGGCGCCGTACGCGGACACCGTCAGGTCGGCGCCCGCCTCGCAGGCCACGGTGACAGACAGGAGCTTGGTGCGTGAGACCTGGCCCGGGACGGAGATGAGGACCGGCGGACTCGGCACGGTCGCCTCAGGAACCGGGTCCGGCGCCGGCTCCGGATCCGGATTCGCCGGAGGCTCCGCCGGGGCGGGCGGCTCGGATTCCACCGGAGGCTTCGTCGTCTCGACGGGCGTCGCCACCGGGGCGGGGGCCGCCGAGGGCGATGCCGTCGGGGTCGGCACGGTCCACGTCACGACCTGACGGGCGGCGGGGGTCGCGTCCACCGCGGTGCCGCCAACGACGGTGGCGACGACGCTCGCTGCCAGCGTCGTCGTGGCGACCGCGGTCACGATGGCGACAGTGGCCTTCGCCGCGGCGATGCCCGCGACCGGGGCAGCGATCGCGGGCGGCAGCGGTGCGGCGCTGGCGGAGAGTCCCGCCGAGGTCAACGACTGCCAGATCTGCGCGCCCACCCCCACGGCGATGCCGGCGGGGAACAGGACCGACAACATGCGCGAACTGGCGTGACGGGCTTCGTCAGCCTTCGCGCGGCACTCGGCGCACTCGTCGAGGTGGGCGTGCACGCGAGCGGTGTCTCGAGGGGTGAGTCGCTGGCGGGCGTGCGCGCCCAGCTTCCCCATCGTCCACTGGCACTCTCGCGATGCCGGCGGACGGCTGGCGACGTGCGCGGTGATCCAGGCCTGCCGGAGCCCCTCTCTGGCCCGGAAGGCGAGGACCGCGGCGGCTCGCTCGCTGATGTCGAGGCGCTTGCCGATCTCGTGCATCGAGAGGTGCTCGACCTCGCCGAACCACAGCACGTCCTGCCAGCGCTCCGGCAGGGCCAGGATGGCCTGGGAGACGAGGGAGGCGTCGAAGTCGGCGTCCGCGGCGGCGTCGGTGCTGTTCGGATCCTCCACTGCCTCGATGTACTCGATCGGCACTTCGCGACGGGCACGCCCCCAGCTGATGGCGAGGTTGCGCATGGTGGCGAACAGGTACGGCTTGAACGCGGCCGTCGGACCCTTCCCTGCCTGGATCGCCTGGTAGATGCGGGTGAACGACTCCGCGACGAGGTCGTCGGCATCGGCCGACCACCAGTAGCTGCGCGCCACAGCCGCGGCCGCGGGTGCGTACCGCTCCCACAGTTCCGCATAGGCCTGCTCGTCCCCCCCACGGACGCGGTCCAGCAGATCGGCATCGCGTTCCCTCTCTTCGTCTCTGCGTTCGTCGCTCATGGTGTTCCCTTCCCCCAGGGCATCAGTCGGCGAGGTGACAGACCTCGCCCGTGCGTTCTCGCGCCGATGCGGGGTGCGGCCGACAGACATCGGCAGCACCCCGCACGGCACGTGCGATCAGTGGTTGCCGCGGCGTGCGCGTCGCGCGGCCGCCAGTGCACCCCCCATCCCCAGCAGCAGCACCCCGGCGACCAGACCCGTGACCGCGATCTCGCCACCGGTCGACGCCAGCGATCTGCCCGGAGTTCCCGGCGTGGTGGGCGTCGTCGGAGTGCCCGGCGTCGGCGGCGTGGTCGGAGCGCCCGGCGTCGGCGGCGTGGTCGGAGTGCCCGGCGTCGGCGGCGTGCTCGGCGTCGGCGGCGGCACGACGGACACCGGGTTCTGCACACTCACGGCGACGGTCTCGTTCCCTACCGTGAACCGCTCCGGGCTGATCGTCGGCGTCCCCCAGGCGATGCCGGCCACCGACTCGGGCGCGCGCTCGCGGACCGTGACCTCCGCACCGACCGGCAGCGCCGGGCTCGTCACCGACGATCCCGCCTCGAGCGTGAGCACCCCGGACCCCGCCGGGAAGCCCCGGCCCGCCGGATACGCGTACTCCAGCACGTACCGGGTCTCGGCAGGGATCCGCTCGGTCGCGGCCGCCTCACCGGCGAGGGTCTTCAGCGCCGTGAACCGCCCGACCCGCGTGCCGTTCCCCGTCCCCGAGCCGCCGTGGCGGGTGACCTCTGACGTGACCGTCGACGAGGTCTCGGTGCCGACCCGGATCTCGGCGGCGTTGCGGTAGCTGCCGGCTGCGCCGTCGTCGGTCACGCGCGAGAGGTAGTGCACGTTGTAGAAGGCCCCCTCGCGCGCGGTGAAGGTCACGGTGGTGCCGTCCGCGGAGACGGTGTAATCGGAGGCCGGGACCTCGGTGATCGGCCCCGGCACGACCAGGCCGCTGGGGAGCGTCTCCAGGCCGGTGGCCACCCAGAGCGACGGGTAGCGCTCGCCGGCGGCGGATTCGCGCAGGAGCTCCTGATCCGGACCGATGACGTCGGTGACGACGACCTCTTGACCCGCGACCATGCCCTTCGCTCCCGCACCGACGGCGACGTCCCAGGCGATGGTGTCGGACGAGTTCTGATACTCCCCGCTCTTGAAGTTGGTCCGACCGCGGAAGTCGCAGTCCGTCGAGCAGGCGAAGGGGTCCGGTTTCACGTCCACGGCGGCCGTGACGTCGCCGAAGTCATAGGTGACCGTGGTGGTCTCCGTCACCTCGGTGGTCACGGTCACCCAGAAGGAGAAGCCCCCGGAGAGACCGACGGGGTGCTCCTGCAGGTACGTGCTGTCGATGTCGCAGACGAGCTGGGTGGCGGTCGCCACGCAGCTCCCCGCCTCCTGGTCATCGGCGTCGAGCAGCGGGAACGCGTCGGGCAGCCCGCGGAGATCCTCGGGGAGATCGACGACGAACCCGGCCGGTGCCACCGGGTTGTCCGGCAGGGACCAGGTGCCGGTGAGCTCGGCCTTGGTACCGCTCGCGACGGCCTTCTCCGTGAAGGCGAGCGACGACACCGCGGCGCTGGTCGTGTACGGCGGTGCCGCCGTCGCGACGACGGGCGCGAGCAGGGCTCCGACGATTCCTCCGACGATCGCGACGAAGGCCGCGACGCGGCGGGCGACGCGGCTCCTCCGTCCCGAGCGGGGTCGGACGGGTGGCAAATGGGTCAGCATGTGTTCCTCCGGTGACAGCCGCGCGCACGCGACGTGGGCACGGTCGAAGATGAGACACGGTGAAGCCCGGCGTACTACGCGGACTCCGCCGGATTGCGGATCTCGACGACGCACGCCGCGCGTCTCCACGCCGCACGGAGCGGCGCACCCTTGCTCGCGGCGATGCCGCGGAGCTCTCCCCCGGCCCGCAAGGTTCCCCTCCCTCAAACGGGCCGCGAACGACGGTACCCCTCATGCGGCGGGTCGCCGGTGTTCGCAGCCGCGCGTATATCGGCGTTCCGGAATGGGCCGACGGAACGTCTCCCGGACCGGGGATGTGCGGCGGGCCGGGGGAGCAGCCCGCCGCACGAGGGACTCGATTTCTCCACATCGTCTGGTTGGGGATTCGACGATGTCCTGGGCCGCGGATCCCGTCCGCGCTCACGTGCCCAGCCTCGCCCCTCGGGAAACAGGACGGGAACGATGCCAGGGCATTACGCCACCCTGTCCGGAAGCAGAGCGCTGGCGGCGGATAAGCTCTGAGACGTGCCGATCGCCCCCTCCGCCTCCTCCGCCACCGCGTCCGACGACCTGAGCCGCCTCGCCGCCGCCCTCCGCGACCCCGCACCGCTGAACTGGGTCATCACCGGCGACTCGATCACCCACGGTCTGGTGCACACCCAGGGTGGGCGCAGCTACCCGGAGCACCTCCACGAGCTGGTCCGAGGCGAGCTCGAGCGCGTCCGGGACATCGTCCTCAACACCGCGATCAGCGGCAACCGGATCGTCGACATCCTCGACGACTGGGAGCGTCGGGTCGCGGCCTGGCAGCCGGATGTCGTGACCCTCATGGTCGGCACCAACGACGCCTCCGACGGCGGACCGCGACCGGTCATCTCGCCAGAGGACTACGCCGCGTCTCTGCACGACTTCGTGCGCCGGGTACGCGGGCTCGGCGCCATCCCGGTGCTCCAGACGCCGCCCGCCATCGACGTCCGCAATGCGCCGGAGCGGGCGCGGATCGCCGACTTCGCCGAGGCCGTCCGCCGGGTCGCTTCCGCGGAGGACGTGATCCTCGTCGACCAGCACGCGCACTTCGCGGAGCTGGGGAACGGCGGCGTGCCGTGGGGCCTCATGAACGACCCGTTCCACCCCAGCGCGGTCGGGCACGCCGCCCTCGCTCTGGAGCTCGCCCGCGTGCTCGGCATCGCGCCGGAGGGCCCCCGCGCCCGTACGATCGCCCTTCTGGAAGGCATGGTGGGCACGGCCCGCATCTTCGGCTGAGAGGCCCGGATTCACCCGGCCAGGGTGACCGCTCTGGACGGCGGTTGCACCGCGACGCTAGTTTGAGCGCATTCGCACTCGACAGTGAGGTGGGGGCATGTCGCACATCGTCGCAACGGGGGCCGGCAAGGCCATGATGGAACGTCGGAACGATCCGACGCACGAGTACATCCTGAAGCTCACCGGCAAGGAGCGACCACGAGTCCTCTTCGTCGGCACCGCGACCGGCGACGACACCGCCTACATCGTGAGCTTCTACTCCACGTACGACTCCGACAGATGCGCGCCGCATCACCTGCCGCTCTTCCATCGGGCGGTCGACGACCTCGCCGGCTTCGTGAAGGGCTTCGACGTCATCCACGTCGGCGGGGGGAACACCGCCAACATGCTCGACGTCTGGAAGCGTCAGGGCCTCGATGAGATCATGCGCGAGACGTGGGAGGACCCCTCCTCGAACGTCGTGTTCACAGGCGGCAGCGCGGGCGGCATCTGCTGGTTCGAGGGCGGCACGACCGACAGCTATGGCCCCACCCTGCAGGTGCTCCCCGAGGGCCTCGGGTTCCTGCACGGCAGCTTCTGTCCGCATTACGACGCCGAGGACCAGCGCCGGCCGCTCTTCCACGCCTCGCTCCTCAGCGGCGAGCTGTCCACCGGCTATGCGGTGGGCAATCTGCAGTCGCTCCACTTCGAGAACGGCGAGTTCGTCACCGCGGTCAGCCCGGTCGAGAACGCACTGGCGCTGAAGGTCGAGGCGGTCGACGGGGAGATCGTCGAGACCGAGCTGCCCGTGCAGATCCTCTCCGGATCGGCACCGATCGTGAAGGGGCCGTCGTCGTGAACGACAACGTCTGGATCCTCGTCGCCGAGCTCATCGTCGTCGTCCTGGCGATCTTCATGGGCACCCGCACGAGCGGGATCGGCCTGGGCGTGTGGGGCCTCGTCGGCGTCGCGGTGCTCGTGTTCGTGTTCGGGGAGGCCCCCGGCAACGCCCCGGTCGACGCCGTGTTCATCGTCATCACGGTCATCACCGCCGCCTCGACCATGCAGGCCGCCGGCGGCATCGACTGGATGGTGTCGGTGGCGGCGAAGGTCATCCGCAAACGGCCGAAGTCCGTCGTCTTCCTCGCACCGGCGATGTCGTTCCTCTTCACGGTCGGCGCGGGGACCGGAAACATCTTCTACCCGCTGCTGCCGGTGATCTACGACGTCTCCTACCAGCAGAAGATCCGGCCGGAGCGGGCGCTGTCGGTCTCGGCCGTCGCCTCGCAGGTCGGCATCCTCTGCTCGCCGGTCTCCGCGGCCACCGCCTCGATGGTCGTGCTGCTGGCGCCGCAGGGCGTCGACCTCGGCGGTCTGCTCCTCATCATGTGGCCGGCATCGATCGCGGGCCTCCTCGTCGCCGCGCTGGTCATGATGCGTCACGGCAAGGACCTCGAGGACGACCCGGAGTACCAGAAGCGCCTGGCGGAGGGACAGATCAAGCCGCCCACCGTCGACGCGCACGAGAACAAACTCCCGCCGACCGCCGTGCTGTCGGCCTCGCTGTTCCTCGCCGGCGTCGCGGTGATCGTGTTCTTCGGCCTGTTCGAGAACCTCCGTCCGGTCATCGGCACCGACGACAACGGCGATCCGCGGCGCCTGAGCGTCACGGTGATCATCGAGGTCGTCATGGGCATCATCGCCGCGCTGATCTTCGTGTTCTGCAAGGTGAAGGCCGCCGACGTGCCGAAGCAGTCCACGTTCCCCGCGGGCATCGTCGGCGCCATCGCCCTGTTCGGCATCGCGTGGCTCGCCAACACGTTCGTCGCCGCGAACCAGACCCTCATCGTCGACGGGCTGGGGTCGGTCGTGTCCGGTTCGTCCGCCTTCCTCGGGGCCCTGCTGTTCGCACTGGCGCTCTTCGCGGTCGCCATGCTCACGACCAGCCAATCGAGCGCCACGAACGCGATCGTCCCGATCGGCATCACGATCGGTCTGCCCGCCTCCCTGCTGGTGGGACTGTGGCCGGCGGCGATGGGCATCTACACGCTGCCCGCCAACGGCAGCCAGGTGGCGACCGTCGCGTTCGACCAGACCGGGACGACGAAGATGGGCAAGTTCGTCTTCGATCACTCGTTCCAGCTGCCGAACCTCGTCTACGTCGGTACGGCCATCGTCGTCGGGGTGGCACTGTCGTTCCTGTTCACGTGACATGACCGACGTCGTCGACCGGTCGGCGCTGCGACAGTTCCTGCTGGGACTGGCTCAGGGCATGAACGCGTCGGCGGAGTCCGTCGACCGCATCCGGGACACGATCGCCGAGGTCGCCACGGCATCGGGCGGCGACGGCGCCGACTTCGTCGTCCTGCCGACCATCATCATCGTGGAGACGGGGGATGCGGAGGAGCAGCGGGTCGCGTTCCGTTCGGCCACGAACGCCTCGTTCCGCTTCGATCAGATCGCCGCGCTGTACGACCTCATCGCGCAGGCCAAGACCGGCGAGGTCGACCCGCTCGACGGCATCCGCCGGCTGAACGAGATCGGCGCGATGCGTCCGCGCCTCGGCTGGTTCACCCGGACGCTCGGCCATGCCATCCTCACGACCGGCCTGGCCCTCCTGCTCGCACCGACCTGGCAGGGCGCGCTCGTCGCCTTCGTGCTCGGGTTCGGGATCGGTCTGCTCAAACTCGTGCGCTCCCCCACCCTGCAGCTCGTCATGCCCATCGCCGCGGCCTTCGTGTGCGCGGCTGCGGTGTTCCTCCTCGCGGAGGTCATCGAGATCGGCGACCCGATCCGGCTGCTGATCGCCCCACTGGTCACCTTCCTCCCCGGCGGCGTGCTCACCACGGCGACGGTCGAGCTCGCAGCGGGCCAGATGATCTCCGGCGCGTCCCGCCTCATCTACGGGTTCGTGCAGCTCGCGCTCCTCGCCTTCGGCATCCTCGCCGCGGGGGCTGTGGTGGGCGTCTCGAGCGATTCGTACGAAGCCCTCGACGCCTCCTCGTCGTACCTCCCCTGGTGGGTGCCGCTGCTCGGCATCCTCGTGTTCGCGCTCGGCAACTACCTGCACTTCTCCTCCCCGCCGTCCACGTTCGGGTGGGTGCTGCTCGCCCTGGTCGTCGCGTACCTCGGCCAGTGGGCGGGAACCGAGTTCATCGACCCGGCGGTCGGCGGCTTCGTCGGTGCGGTCGCCGTCACCCCGGTCGTGTTCTGGATCGCCGGGCTGCGTCACGGAGCCCCGTCGCAGCTCACGTTCCTCCCGGCCTTCTGGCTGCTGGTGCCCGGAGCCGCCGGGCTGGTGGGGCTCACCGAGGCGGTGGCGACCGACAACGGCCTCGCCGACTTCACCGCGGCCCTCGTCTCCGTCATGTCGATCGCGCTCGGAGTGCTCATCGGCACGGCGCTCTACCGCGTCGTGCACCATGGCGCGGAGGAGTTCGTCCAGTTCGCCGTCGCCCCGCCGCCCGCGGAGGACGAGGAGCCCGCCCCGACGCTGTGGCACCGCCTGTCTGCCCCGCTGCGCCGCCTGCGCCGCCCCCGTCGCTAGCGGTAGACCTCGCGACGGTGGCCGGCGTGCACGACGTGGTGCGAAACGTACAGAGCAGCGCGGAAAGGACAGATCGCGGACGGGCGATGGGCCCCGCGCCGCGGAGGCGACGCGGGGCCCGGTGCCGGATCAGAGCGTGGCGAGGATCTCCTTCATCTCCGCGATCTCGGCGGTCTGCGCGTCGACGATGTCCTGCGCGAGGGCGACGGCGTCGGCGTTCTCGCCGTCCGCCACCTCCGCCTCGGCCATCTCGACCGCGCCCTCGTGGTGCGCGATCATCTGCTCCAGGAACAGCCGGGATGCCTCCGGGCCCGCGGCGGCCTCCAGCGCGGTGAGGTCGTCGTCGCTCATCATGCCGTCGCCGTGATCCATGTCGGCGGGGTCGCCCGCCTCGGCCCCCCAGTCGTCGAGCCAGCCCTGCATCTGCTCGATCTCCGGGCCCTGAGCGGCCTTGATACGTTCCGCGAGGTCGGCGACCCGGGGGTCGACGTCGTCCTTCGCGAGCACGATGTCGGACATCTCGACGGCCTGCTCGTGGTGGACGATCATCATGGATGCGAACATCGCGTCGGCCTCGTTCGCTCCGGTCAGCGGGGCGTCCGAGGTCGAGTGATCCATGCCGGAATGGTCGGCCGGCCCGGCAGGTGCGGTCGAGGCGCACCCGACGAGGGCGAGGGTTCCGGCCAGCACGAGGGCAGCGGCGGCAGTGGTTCGATTCGTCATTTCTCTCTCATCTCTGTCTGTCGGAAGGGCGTCCGCGGACACGGAGCCCGGGCGCATCGGCGCCGATCAGGTCCGACTGATGCAGAGGACGTGGAGCGAGGGCGGACGAAGGGGGGCGGCGGCCGCCTCCGCGGGCGAGCGGAGAACGCGGAGGAGAGGTCCGGTCAGGGCACTGCGTGCGGGACGGAGCAGCACGAGCAGCCCGCCGAGCAGCGCGAGGACGCAGGCCGCGCCGCCATCGCCCGCGGGGTCTCCGGGCGCGACAGCCGTCTCGGCGCCACCTGCGGCGTGCGCCGACGACCCCGACGGGTTCTCGGGGGCCATGACCGCGTGGCCTGCCATCGCGTGCGCTCCGGCCGTGCCATGGGTGTCGAGCGCATGCATGCCGAGGAGTCCGAGCACGACGCCGCCCACGAGGACGACGACGAGCAGCGCCCCCTGGAGCACGCGACGACCGGCCATGTGCTCATGGTACCCCGTAGGGGTATGCAGATCTCGATGCCGGCTCCGCGGGAGGCCCCCGCACGCAGGACACGGGCCGGGCGGACGGGGGCGTCGCGCCGGAACGGCAGCGCGGTGTGCGCGGCCGCGACCAGGCATACGCGGGGGTTGGATATCGTAGGGGTGGGGATGCGTACCTGGGGAGGGACGATGCCGGCTTTCGGCGCGCAAGGGGACAAGAGGTTGCCGCGGGTTTCCGCGCACGTCATCGGACGTCCGCGGGTGAACGCCGCGCTGGACGACGGAGCTCCGCTCACGCTGCTGCGCGGAGCCGCGGGCTCCGGGAAGACCACCGTCCTGGTGGGCTGGGCCTTCACGTCCGCCGACCGCGTCGTGTGGCTCACAGTCACGCCCGCGCTGGCGACGAGCGCGGCCCTCGCCGCCGCTCTGCTGCGGGTGCTGAGCGGCGCGGGCGAGGCCGTCGGCAGCCCTCACCCCGCCCCGGACGTCGGAGAGGGGTGGTCCGCCGTCGCCCAGTACCTGTGCGACCACGAGGAGCCTCTCGTCGTCGTGCTCGACGACGCCGCCGCACTCGACCGGGATGCGGTCTTCGACCTGTGCCGCACGGTCGCCGTCCCGGCGCACGTCCGCCTGATCGTCGCCACGAACCGCCCCAGCCCGTTCGACAGCGACGGGATCGCCCTCGTTCTCGACACCGCTCTGATCTCTCCGGAGGACCTCGCCTTCGACACGGATGAGATCCGCCGCGCGCTCGACGTCGATGAGGACACGGCCGTCGCCGTGCGCGAGACCACCGGCGGGTTCGCGGCGGTCATCCGTGCCGTCGCCCTCCGCGGCCGTGTCCCCGACGACACGGCGATCGCGGAGGTCGCGACGGCGGCGGTCGACGACTACCTCCGCAGCCGCATGGAGGAGGGCACCTTCGGCGCCGGCGTCCTCGAGGGCCTGATCCGGATCAGCATCACGGACACGGTGGATCTGCCGTTGGCGCAGGCTCTGAGCAGTGATCCGAACATCGGTGCCGCCCTCGACGAGGCCGAGGCGTTCGGCTTCGGCCGGTGGTCGACGGAATCCGGGCGTGGGACCTTCATGATCGCCGCGCCGGCTCGCGCCCTTCTGCGCCGCGATCTCCTGGAGCGCTTCCCGGCCGAGATCCGCCTGCTCCGGCGCCTCGCGATCGAGGGTGCGCTGCGGCGCGACGACCCCTTCGAGGGGCTCCGCCTGGCGATGGAGGAGGACGACCTCCACCTCGCCGCCCACGTCATCATGTCGGGCTGGAGCCACCTTCTGGATCACGACGGTCGCCGGGTCGTGGCGCTGCTGGGCGACCTGCCCCTCGCGCGGCTCAAGCAGGAGCCGCTGGTGGCGATGCTGCTGGGCATCTGCCTCAACGCCAACCGACTCCGACGGGTACGCGGCCTGCAGCTGCTGCGGATGGCGATCTCCGCCGCGAACGCCCGGCGGAGCGCCTGTTCATCTGGACCGCCGAGAGCGCGGCGCTGCGGGTGGTCGGGATGCCCGAGCGGGCCGGGCAGGTCGCAGCCCGCGCGCTGGCGGTGTACACGGAGACCTCGGAGTCGCAGTGGCAGCAGTACGCGATCGAGATGCCGCTGCTGTGCACGCACCTCGGGATCTCGCTGTACTACGGCGGTCGCCGGGAGCAGGCCCTCCGCCTCTTCGACGAGGCCGCTGCGCTCGCCTCGTCCCAGGGCACGGGCAACGCCTTCCACGCCGTGAGCCTGCTCAGCGGGATCCACGCCCTCAACGGCGACCTGCCGGAGGCGCGGCACTACGTCGAGATCGTCCGGGACGGCTCGTGGGACCCCGCCCTGCTGGACGGGTACCGCGGCACGTTCTACCGCGTCGCGGAAGCGATACTCGCCGTGGAAGAGGGCGACCTCGCCACGGCCAAGCAGCACGTGCGCGCCTTCGAGCCGCACCGGGCGACGAGCGAGCACTGGACGACGATGGCGACCGTGGAAGCCTGGATCGCGCTGCACGACGGCGAGGCCGCCGGCGGACTGGAGCGGCTGGAGTCGTTCGCCCGGATGCGCGGGCGCGAGGCCGGGTCGACGTCGGCGCGCCAGGCACTGAGCCGCCCCCGCATCCTGCTGCACCTGGCGCTCGGCGATGTCCGTGCCGCGCGCGGCATCAAGCAGCGCGACGCCGGGACGGACCGGTTCGGCACCCTCCTGGAACGAGCCAGGATCGCCCTGATCGACGGTCGCGCTCCGGATGCGGTGCGGCTGCTCGCCGCCACGCGCCTCGAGCCGACGACCTCCCGCGAGCGCGCGGAGGCCGCGGCGGTGCACAGTGCGGCCCTCCACCGCGTCAGTCCCGCCGCCGCACAGGCCGTGACCGAGGCGCTGCACGCCCAGCTCGCCGACCGAGGTCTGCGCACTCCGCTGGCCCTGCTCGGCGCCGAGGACTTCGCCGCCGTCCGGGCCGACCTCGCTCCGGTCGGCGACCCGCCGCTGCCCATCCGCTCGGCGTTGCCCTCGTTCGCGGCGCGCCCGAAGCTCTCCTCGCGGGAGCAGGTGGTGCTGCATGCGCTCACGACCGGGGCGCCGCTGCCCGAGATCGCCGCGGAGCTGCGGGTCTCGCCGAACACCCTGAAGACGCAGCTCCGCAGCATCTATCGCAAGCTCGACGCAGCCAACCGCACCGAAGCCCTGGAGCAGGCCGCCCGGCACGGCCTCCTCCCCGGATGACGAAGGCCCCGCCCGTCGGAGACGACGGGTGGGGCCTTCTGCCGGAACCGCTAGCTCTGCATGCGGCGTCGGCGCACCAGCAGCAGCACCGCGCCGCCGATCAGCAGGGCGATCGCGAGCCCGAGGATCCACGGGGCCAGCTGTCCGCCCGTGAGGGCGAGCGGCGTCAGCACCCGGTTCTCGGTCGTGCTCGTCGGCGGGGTGATCGTCTCACCGCCGGGAGGCGTGGCCGAGGCGGTGGCCACGTTCCGCAGCGTCGCCCCCGCCGCGTCGGCGTGCACGATCACCGCGTAGGTGATCACGACGCGCTCCCCTTCGGCAAGGCTGCCGGTCCAGCGCAGCGTCGTGCCGTCGATCGTCGGCGCGGCCACCGCACGGTCACCCACCGTGGCGGTCGCCGTTCCGCGGAGGTCGGCATGCCGCAGCACTCCGGTCAGGTCGTCCGTGACGACGACCTCGTCCAGACCCGTCTCGCCGGTGTTGGTGCCGGTGAGGGTGTACGTCACGACGCTACCCGTCGCGACGGCGGAGCCGGACGCGGGGTCGGACGACTTGAGGAACGTGAAGCCCGGGGTGCCGACGGGGTTCTCCGTCGTCACCGGCGGCGGGGTCAGCTCGGCGCCGCCGGGAGGCGTGGCCGTGCCCTCGACGGTGTTCGCGATGATCGCACCGCCGGCGTCGCCGTGCACGGTCACCGAGTAGGTGATCGTGACACGCTGGCCGACCGCGAGGTCACCGGCCCAGGTGAGCTCGTCGCCCGCGACCACGGGCTCAGGGGCGGTGCCGTCGCTCAGGGTCGCCGTCGCGTCGCCGTTGTAGGCGGCGTGGGCGAGCACGCCCGACAGGTCGTCGAGGATGCGGACCGGAGCCAGAGCCGTCTCGCCCGTGTTCACGCCGGTCACCGTGTAGGTGACGACGCTGCCCGGGTCGACCCGGGTGCCGGACGCGGGATCGGCGAACTTGCGCAGCTCGAAGCCGGGCTTGTTCACGGGATTCTCGGTCGTCGCCGGCGGCGTCTCGATCGGCGGCACCCCACCCGGCGGGGTCGCCGAGCCGGAGGCCGAGTTCTCGATGACGGCGCCGCCCGCATCCGCGCGCACGGTCACCGAGTACGTGATCGTGACGCTCTCACCGACCTGCAGCGCACCCGTCCAGGACAGCCGGTCCTCGACCACCGTCGGCGCGGTCGTCGCCGTGCCGCCGATCGTCGCCGTCGCGTCGTCGTTGAACTCCGCGTGCGCCAGGACACCGGAGAGGTCGTCGGCGATGGCGACGGGGTCGAGAGCCGTCTCGCCCGTGTTCACACCGGTCACCGTGTAAGTGAGGACGCTGCCCGGGTCGACCGCCGTGCCCGCAGCCGGGTCGACGCGCTTCGAGACAGAGAATCCGGGCTCGTTGACCGGGTTGGTCGTGACACCGGGCGGCGGCGTGATCGTCGATCCTCCCGGCGGGGTCGCCGTCGCGGACGCCGCGTTCTCGATCACGGTGCCGACGCCGTCGGCGCTCACGGTCACGGAGTAGGTGACGGTCACGGTCTGGCCGACCGCGAGCGCCCCCGTCCACGACAGCTCGGTGCCGTCGAGGGTCACCGGAGCCGCAGCGGCACCCGCGATGCTCGCCACGGCGTCCGCGTTGAACGTCGCGTACGGCAGCACACCCGACAGGTCGTCGGTGATCGTCACCGGGTCGAGCGCGGTCTGGCCGGTGTTGGCGGCCGTCAGCGTGTAGGTGAGCACGTCACCCGGGTCGACAGCGGTACCGGCGGCGGGGTCGACCGTCTTGGCGAAGCTGAAGCCGGGCTCGTTCACGGGGTGCTCCGTGCTCGACGGCGGCGGCGTGATCGGCGTGCCGGGGGTGGTGGGACTCTCGGGGTCGCTCGGGTCGGCGGGGATCAGCGGGGTCGCCTCTCCGGTCGCCGTGTTCGCGATGGTCTCGCCGCCGGCGGTGGGATCGACAGTCACCGAGTAGGTGATCACGACGTCCTGGCCGGGGCGCAGCACGCCGTTCCACGAGAGGGCGCCGTCGGCCACGCGGACGTCGCCGCGGGTGGCGGACACGTCGTCGTTGTACGACGCGTGGGCCAGCGCCGCGCGCAGGTCGTCACCGATCTCGACCGGGTCGAGGACGGTGTCGCCCGTGTTGCGGCCGGTCACGGTGTAGGTGATCACGCTGCCGGGGTCGACGCGCGTGCCCGTCGCCGGGTCGGCCGTCTTGGTGACGGTGAACCCGGGGGTCGCGACGGGGTGCTCCGTCGTCGCCGGCGGGGTCTCGACCGGGGTGCCCGGCGTGGTGGGGCTCTCCGGTTCGGTCGGGTCGGTCGGGATCAGCGGGGTGCCCTCACCGGACACCGTGTTGCGGAGCAGCACGCCGGTCGCATCCTCGTCCACGGTCACCGTGTAGGTGATGTCGACGCGGTCGCCGGGGGCGAGCGTCCCGGTCCAGGTGAGCGTCGTGCCGGAGAGCGCGACGGATCCGGCCGAGGCCTTCGCGTCGCCGCCGTACTCCGCGTTCGCGAGGACGGCCGAGAGGTCGTCGACGATCGTCGCGGGGTCGAGGACGGTGTTGCCGGTGTTGACGCCCGAGACCGTGTAGGTGATCGTGTCACCCGCGCGGACGGCGGTGCCGGAGGCCGGGTCGGCCGACTTCGAGACCTCGAAGCCGGTGTCGACGACGGGGTGCTCCGTCTCCGCCGTCGGCGGGACGATCGGGGTCCCCGGGGTCTTCGCACCGGAGGGATCGGCGGGGTCGGTCGGGATCTGCGGCGTGGCCGATCCGGTGACGACGTTGTGCAGCAGGGCCTTCTCGACACCCGCGTCCACCGTCACCGTGTAGCGGATCGTGACCGCTTCCCCGCGCGGGATGGCGCCGGTCCAGGTCAGGGTGGCGTCGGCGACCCGCACGGAGCCGCGGTCGGCCGTGGCGTCGTCGTTGTAGCCGGCGGAGCCGAGCACGCCGGACAGGTCGTCAACGATCTCCGCGGGATCGAGGTCGGTGTCGCCCGTGTTGGTGCCGGTGATCGTGTAGGTGATCGTGTCGCCCGCGGACACGGCCGTGCCGGAGGCGGGGTCGGCCGACTTCGAGATGGTGAAGCCCGAGCCGATCACGGGGTGCTCGGTGGTGACCGTCGGCGGGACGATCGGCTCACCGGGAACCTGCGGCCCGGTCGGGTCGCCCGGGTTCGGGGTAGTCGGCGTGCCCGTTCCGGTCACGCTGTTGCGCAGGATCTCGCCGGACGTGTCGTCGCCCACCGTCACCGAGTACGTGATCGTCACGGTCTGTCCGGGCTGGAGCGTTCCGGTCCAGCCGAGGGCGTTGCCGGTGAGGGTCGCGCCGCCCGTGGTGACGGCGGTGCCGCCGACCGTGGTCGTGATGTCGTCGTTGAAGGCAGCGTTCGCGAGCACACCGGAGAGGTCGTCGGTGACGGTCACCGGGTCGAGGACGGTCGCCCCGGTGTTCGTGCCGGTGACGGTGTACTCGATGGTCTGGCCCGGCTCCACCACGGTGCCCGATGCGGGATCGGAGGTCTTCGCGACCTCGAAGCCGGCGACGGGGTGCTCGGTGGTGACGGCCGGAGGGGTGATCGGAGGCAGTCCCCCGGGCGGCGTGCCGGATGCGGTGACGCGGTTCGCGATGCGCTCGCCCTCCACACCATCGTCGACGACGACGGAGTAGGTGATCGTGAGCACCTGACCGGGCTCGAGGGCGCCGGTCCAGGCCAGGTCGTCGCCCGAGACGGTGGCGGCGCCGGACGACACCGGGTCGCCGTCGATCGCCGTGGCCACGTCGCCCTGGTATTCGGCGAACGCGCGCACGCCGGACAGGTCGTCGGTCACGGTGACCGGATCGAGGCGGGTGTTGCCGGTGTTCTCGGCCTGCACCGTGTAGGTCAGTCGCTGGCCGGCCTGCACGGCAGTGCCGTCGGCGGGGTCGGACGTCTTGCGGAGCGCGAGGTCCGGCGCGAGGCGGACGTTCGTGTACGTGCACGTGACGTCGGTGCCGAGCGGGCCGGCCGGCTGGGTGACCTGTCCGTCGGCGGTGACGGCCACCGGGGTGGTCGAGCCGTCGGCGTTCACCTGCCGGCAGACGAGTGACGCGTCGTACTTCGTGAGGTCGGTCGAGCCCGCCGCCGATTCGGAGAGCCGGAAGGTGTCCCCCTGGTTCGTGAAGACGGGGCCGGCGTAGTCCGGCTGCAGACCGGAGCGGTCGCCGCGGGTGACGGCGTCGGTCTGCGCGACCTGGTAGCCGGCCGGCGACTGCACCCGGAGGCCGAACTGATCGGTCGCCGCGTGACGGCCCTCGGGGAGGTCCTTCTTCAGCGTCAGCGTGTTCGGGAACGTGCAGCTCGCCATATCGGTCGGCGAGAACGTGCCCAGCTGGGTCGTGTTGACCGTCTGCCCGCGCGGCAGGTCGACCTCGATGATGCGGTTGCCGCCGCCGGAGACCGACACGAAGATGTGGCCGAGGTTTCCGAAGGCGATGCCGTTGCCCTGCACCCCGGCACCCATGTCGTGCACCTGCTTGGCGTCGATCGTCGCGGTGCTGGGTTCGAGCGTGGCCGGGAGGTCGGAGGAGTAGATGAAGTTGTCGGCGACGAGCACGAGCTGACCGGAGGCGCTGAAGGCCATGTCGCCGTTGGCCCCGAACGCACTGCTGCCCGCGGTCGGACGGAGGGTTCCGACCTGCACGTAGTCCTGCGGCGTGACCTTCTCGTTCCACGCGTAGAGGTTGATGGCGCCGTTCACCGTGCCGCTGGCGAAGTAGTAGACGCCGGTCACGGGGTGCACGGCACCGCGCAGCACCGAGGAGTTCAGCGTGAACGTCGTCTGCGCGGTCGTGTCGGTGACGCGGTCGTGCTTGGCCAGCGTCTTGGTACCGGCGGCGTTGGTGACCGTGTAGGCGTACCGCCCGGTCGACGAGAGCCCGAGGGCGTTGTTGGAGTGGTTCGTGCCGAGGTTGATGGAGCCGAGCGTGCCGCCGTCGCCGGGGGCACCCCCCTGCTCGTTCACGGCGAACTCGCGCACCTCGGTGGCGCTCTGCACGTACACCGCTCCGGGCGTGCAGAGGAACGGCTCGGCCGCGGCGGCGGGTGCGGCGGTCAGCGCCCCACCGACGACGACCATCGACGACGCGACGAGCGCCGTGCTCACGACACCGCCGATCAGCCTCTTCGTCCGGCCCCGCCGGCGGCTGTGCCGCTCCGGCGGAAGGACATCGGACGTGCGGTCCTTGCGGGCAACACGGAATCCCATGACTGCTCTCCCCATTCATCGCGTTCCGGCACGCATCCGCGCACACGGAAGCCCCCGCCCCCTCAGGCGACCGCCGAGCACCCTTCGGGCAGGGTGGACTCGGTCCGGGCCTCCGCCAGCCTGCCCGGCCGCCACGGAGCCCTCCGGCCATCTCCGGGGAATTCACCCCTCCTTTTCACCCCGGGCGGCGTGCGGATGCCCCTGACCTTCACGACCACTCCGGGCCTCCTCCCCCTCTGGTGCTCGGCACGCTTCGATGCCATGCTGACCGGGATGAAGCGCTCCACCACGATCACCGCCGCCGTCGTCGCCGTCGCCGTCGCCGGCCTGGTCGTCGCGGCCGCTCCTGTCGTGGTCAGCGCCGCGTCCGCCGTGTTCGACGTCACCTCGTGGGCGTCGGAGCGCTTCGCCGCCGCACCGTCCCCGACCCCCACCCAGGCGGCCCTGAAAGCCGAGGGCACGACCGAGGACGACCTCGTCGACCTGGGTGACGGCATCAGCGTGCCCGCCGGCGGACCGGGGGACTGCTCCACCAAAGCGTTCATCAACATCGGCAGCGACGACGGCTCCGCGCATCATGCGAAGCTTCTCGGCGAGCTCGTGGACATGGGCGCGTCGGAACTGGCGCGCGGTCCCGTCACTCTTGATGCGGACGGGCGGATCTTCTCCTACGAGGTCCAGTCCGGCGACAGTCTGATCGCGATCGGCGAGCGCTTCTGCGTCGATTACGTCACTGTCGGCAGCTTCAACCATGTGCGCGGCTTCGAGCCGATCGCCCCCGGCGACGTCCTCTACCTCCGCCCGGACCCGGCTCTTCCGTTCGTCGACATCTACTCGCCGTACAACGCCCCGCCCGGCTCGTCCACCATCCCGTACTACGACGGCGTCGCCGCGTTCTCGACCGCCGTCGCCACCGCTGACCTGGGTGCCGCGCGGTGGCTGTGGCAACGCCTGGAGAAGGACATGCCCCCGGAGACGGCTGCCGTGATCACCCAGGCCCTCCACGACGACGACCTCCCCCTGCTCCGCCGCCTCTTCCCCTAAACCCCCTCCGTCCCGCCGAGACCCCGGATTGTCGTCGACACCCCGGGGCCTTCGCGTCTGCAGCCCGGGGTCTCGCCGCGTACCCGGGGTCTCAGCGAGAAAGAGGGATGAGGAAGTTCAGTATTCGGTGTTGCTAAGTACCGGTACTCAGTGTTACTTTGTACCGGTACCCAGCAACACTGAGTACCAAACCGAGAACGAGAGGAGGGGACGATGGGCAAGCAGATGACCGAGATGCTCAAGGGCACCCTGGAGGGCATCGTGCTGGCCCTCCTCGCCGAGCAGCCGGCCTACGGATACGAGATCACCAGCCGGCTGCGCGAGCACGGCTTCACCGACACCGCCGAGGGCACCGTCTACGCCCTGCTGGTCAGGATCGAGCAGAAGAAGCTCGTCGACGTCGAGAAGGTGCCGAGCGAGAAGGGCCCGCCCCGCAAGGTGTACACCCTCAACCCGCAGGGCCGCCAGGAGCTGGAGGAGTTCTGGACGACCTGGGACTTCCTCCGCACGCACATCGAACGACTGCACACCACGAACACCACGAACAAGGAGAACTGATATGGCCGCCAAGTGGATCGAAGCGCTCACCGGATCGCTCGAGCAGAAGAAGCAGTACAAGCAGGCGAAGGCGCGGATCGAGGCTCTGCCGGAGCCGTACCGCACGGTCGCCAACGCCCAGTACCGGTACTACCTGTACTACGGCGGCATCACCGACGGCGACACCATCGTGACGATGTTCCTCGACCTCGCCGACCTCTGGGAGCGCGCCGCCCTCGACGGCACGCCGGTCAGCGCGATCGTGGGCGACGACCCCGTCGAGTACGCCGAGGAGTACGCCCGCGCCTACGGGGGGACGCAGTGGATCGACAAGGAGCGCGCCCGCCTCATCAAGGCGTTCGACGACGCGAAGAAGAAGGAGGAATCATGACGACGCCAGCCCTCTCGGTGCACGGCATCGAGAAGTCGTACAAGGATCTGCACGTGCTGCGCGGCGTCGACTTCGAGGTGGAGCGGGGATCGATCTTCGCCCTCCTCGGGTCGAACGGCGCGGGCAAGACCACCATGGTGCGCATCCTCTCCACGCTGCTGAGGGCCGACGCGGGCACGGCGACGGTGCAGGGCATCGACGTCGCGGCGAACCCGGTCGGAGTGCGCGAGCGCATCAGCCTCACCGGACAGTTCGCCGCGGTCGACGAGATCCTCACCGGACGCGAGAACCTGGTGCTGGTCGCGAAGCTGCGGCATCTCCCCGACGCCGGTGCGGTGGCCGATCGGCTCCTCGCGCGTTTCCGCCTCACCGACGCCGGGGGCCGCAAGGTCGGCACCTACTCCGGCGGGATGCGACGCCGGCTCGACATCGCGATGAGCCTGGTCGGCGACCCCGAGGTCATCTACCTCGACGAGCCGACCACGGGCCTCGACCCAGAGTCGCGCATCGAGGTGTGGGACGTCGTCAAGGACCTCGCGGGCAGCGGCACGACCGTGCTGCTCACCACGCAGTACCTCGACGAGGCGGAGCACCTGGCCGACCGCATCGCGATCCTGCACGAGGGCCGCATCATCGCGAACGACACCCTCGCCGGGCTCAAGCGCCTGCTTCCGGCCGCGAAGGTCGAGTACGTCGAGAAGCAGCCCACCCTCGAGGAGATCTTCCTCACCCTCATCGGCCCCTCATCCGGAAAGGAGAAGGCAGCATGACCACGCACTTCGCCGCCGACACGGCGACGCTCACCGGCCGCTCGATGCGGCACATCTTCCGCAGCCCCGACACGATCATCACCACCGCGGTCACCCCGATCGCCCTGATGCTCCTGTTCGTGTACGTCTTCGGCGGCGCGCTCCAGCAGAGCACCGGCGCCGAGAACTACGTGAACTACCTGCTGCCGGGCATCCTGCTCATCGCGATCGCGTCGGGCATCGCCTACACGGCGTTCCGACTGTTCACCGACATGCAGAGCGGCATCTTCGAGCGGTTCCACTCCATGCCGATCGCGCGGTCGAGCGTGCTGTGGGCCCACGTGCTGACGTCTCTCACGGCGAACGCCATCACCCTCGCGATCATCTTCGGCGTCGGATTCCTCATGGGCTTCCGCACCGGGGCGAGCGTCTGGGCCTGGCTCGGAGTGATCGGCATCCTGATGCTGTTCACACTGGCACTCACGTGGCTGGCGATCATCGCGGGCCTGAACGCCAAGACCGTCGACGGCGCGAGTGCCTTCTCGTATCCACTGATCTTCCTCCCGTTCATCAGCTCGGCGTTCGTGCCGACCGACACCATGCCGGCACCGGTGCAGTGGTTCGCGGAGAATCAGCCGGTGACCTCGATCGTCAACTCCATCCAGGCGCTGTTCGCGGGGGAGCCGGTCGGGTCCGACATCTGGATCGCTCTCGCCTGGTGCGTCGGGATCCTCGTGGTCGCCTACGTGTTCGCGATCATCTCGTACCGGAAGAAGGTCAGCTGATCGACGTCCAGCGAGACGGAACGCTCCGACCGGGGACTTCTCCCCGGCCGGGGCGTTTCGCCGCGCTCGGCGGCCGTTCGAATCGCCCGAATGGCTCCATCCGGCCGGGATGTGCCGCAAAGTGGGCGACTCGAAGTCAGCGGAGGCCGACCGGACCGAGCACCACGCGGCGACCGGTCCGGACCCAGACGGCGCCGTCGACACGGTGCTCGGCGCGGGTCGTGAAGCGGTAGCGGTACGACACGGCGCGCACCCATCGCGGCCGCTCCCCGTGGAAGGGGTCCACGCGCAGCATCCGCAGCGTCGGGGCATCCGCCTCCAGGAGCCGCACCAGGAACACGGAGAACCAGTCGTCCAGCGAGTGCCCGAGCGGCAGGAACCACATCAGCCAGTCCAGCCGCAGGTGATACGGGGCGAACTGCCGCGGGATCCGCCGCACGTCCCCCGGCTTCCCGCGGAACTCGTACTCGCGCCAGTGCCGGCCCTCCTCGTCGTCCGATCCCTCCACGACGATCTCGATCCGCTCCCGCGTGACCGTGCCGAAGGCTCCGTAGGCGTTGGCGAGCTGCCAGCGGTGGAAGCTCGCGTTCATGAGCTGTCGTCGCGCGAAGAGGTTGCGCACGGCGGGCACGCTCAGCACGACGAACAGCACCCCGACCGCCGAGGTCGTCATGACCCACCACAGCGGCATGCCCGACACCGTCCACGGCAGCGAGGTCTCCGGCACCCGCTCCGGAGCCCCGATGCCGGGGAGGCCGATCGCGGAGAACCCGAGCACGATCGTCGCCCAGTTCAGCCACGCGAAGTTCCCGGTGAGCACGAGCCACAGCTGCGTCGCGATCACGATGCCGGCCGCGACGGCACCGACGGCCTGCGGCACCGGACCGGGGAGCCAGAGGGACAGCAGCGGGGCGAAGAGGAAGAACGGCACGACGAGCTGCGCGACGTGGTTCCCGACGACCTCGAGCGTGTGGAACCACCGCGGCAGCAGATGCGCCTGGCGGCTCAGCGGCCCGGGCATCGGCTGGGTCTCGTGGTGGAAGGTCATCGCGGTGAGGTCGCGCCACTCGCGTCCGCCGCGGATCTTGATCATCCCGGCGCCGAACTCCAGCCGGAACAGCAGCCACCAGAACAGCACGATCACCACGGTCGGCGGCGGCTGGTCGTTCGAGCCGAGGAAGGCCGCGAGGAACCCCGCCTCCAGCAGCAGCATCTCCCACCCGAAGGAGTAGAACGTCTGCCCGATGCTCACTACCGACATGTAGCCGAACCACAGGGCGAGGAAGGCGAGCATCGGCACCCACGGCGGTCCGAGCTGTGACACCCCGACGATGAGCAGGGCGGCGATGACGATCCCCGCCCCGCACAGCGCGACCAGGCGCCGGTCCGTGTAGCGGACGCGGGTGAAGAGCGTGGGGTGCAGCAGCTTCCGGCACTCGCGCTTCTGCGCCACCCAGTCCAGCAGCACGGGCGCGGGCAGGAGCCCGTGCTCACCGAGGAGCGGGCGGAACTGGTTGAGCGTCGAGACGAACGCGACGAGGTACAGCGCCGCGATGCCCCGTTGCAGGACCTCACGGGCGAACCCGAAGTCGACCGCTGCGAACCCGTCCACGGCCACAGGCTACGCCGCGGCCGCCCGCCCGATGAGGGGGTTGCGCGGAGCGGAGATCAGTTCTGCATCGCGATCTGCTGCCCCTTCACGAGCGGGTACGCCGCGAGCTCGGAGCCGTCGAGGTCCTCCTTGTGCATGTCCACACCGGTGATCTGGCTGTTCTCGTAGGTCGTGTAGTAGTACACGCCCGTCGCGGTGTTGGCGCACGACGAGTAGATGGTGATCTCATACTTCTCCTCGTCGCCGACCTGCACGCACCCGCGCTGCTGGGCGACAGAGCCGAGGATCTGGAAGAACTGGCTGATCGACTCCGACTCCGACGTACCGCACACCGAGTTCATGCGCGTGAACACCGCCTTCACGAACCGGGACGACGACGACAGGTCTCCCGGCAGCCCGATCCCGCCCATGCCGCGACTGTAGAGGTCCAGCGGCACGTCCGCGGCGAACGTGTTCTCCGGCTGCCGCTTCGAGAGGTGCTGATAGTCGTTGAGCCGGAAGCTCTGGATGTCGAACGTGGGGTTGTTCGTGAGCACGCCCCACGGGTTGTCGTAGACCTTGAGGCCGCCGCGCACGCTCTCGACCGTGATCGATGCGCTCTTGTCGGCGATGATCCAGTGCAGTGGCGACAGCGGGAACTCCGGGCTGAAGTTGATGTCGACGAGACTCACCGACCGCAGGGCCTCCTTCACCTCGGCCACCGTCTCGAATTGTCCGAGGACCCAGGGGATGAACTCGAACGGCGTGACCTCGGTGTCCCCCGACCCCGGCGCCGGGTAGTGCGCGTTGTCCGGGAAGTTGAGCCCCGCCATGCCGAGCCCCTTCTCGTTGACCGCGTCGTAGTAGAGCGGGTAGCCGTCGGCGATCGTGGCGATCCCGATGATCGCGTGGTGCGTCGGCAACGACGGCAGCCGGTGGAACGGGAACGGGAAGTTCCGCGGTGTGACGGTCACGGTCTCGTTGTACGAGAACTCCAGATCGAGATTCCTCCCGAAGTAGTGGTCGGCCGTCGTGAAGCTCAGTCCTGTGCACATGGTCATACCCCCCCTGTCCGCGGGCCGGTCGACCCGCCGGTTCCGCGCCATGCTTCCACCTTCGGCACCGGAATGTAAGGGGGGTCACCCATGACGGAGGAGGGCCTCCCACTGTGGGAGACCCTCCTTCGAGACGTGCGACGGGTGTCAGATCTCGCTACCGGCTCCTCCCGACGACCGGACGAAAGCTCCGATCCACAATGCGACGTTCACTCCCGCGGCGATACAGAGGATCAGCGGCATCCACCCCGCAGCACTCGCTCCATCGACGAAGACCAGCAGAGCGAGGAGGGCGACTTCTGAGAGCATGAGCCCCCACAGCGTTACGTGCACCAATCGTGTATGGCGAAGGTCGGTCGACATCAAGGCGCCCGTGGACAAAACCATCAGCGCCGCTAACAACAGATTGGTCATGGTTTTCTCCACCGCAAGGAGACTCTTTCACGCTAATTGAGACGACGTCCGCGGCTTCCTCCGTGCCGTCGATTTCAGACGCGTTCGCTGCCACACCCCCGGAGGAAGCGAGCATGGCGACAATTACGACGCTCGCGATACCGACGCGCGGGAAGCGGTTCTGTCGATTCATCAGATACCTCTTCTTGTATCTAGTTCAACATCCCGCCTATACAGGACAGTACCCGGGCTGTCGTAGGCGCGCTGTCCCCCCTTCGGGGGACAGCGCAATCAGACCGGACGATCGGAATAGCTGAGCGCGACCACGACCGTGACCGCGAGCGAAAAGGGTCACCCATGACGGAGGAGGGCCTCCCGGTGCGGGAGACCCTCCTTCGAGACGTGCGACGGGTGTCAGCTGGTGACGGTCCAGTCGAACTGGTCGCCGTACTCCTCGAGCCACGCGTCGACCGCGTCGGCTTCCTTGCCCTCGCCGTACTCGTTGACCACGAGGTCCTCGAGCGCGCCGTACTGCTCGTCGTCGAGCTTGATCTTCTTGATCAGCTCGGCCGCCTCGGGGAACTCGTCCGCGAAACCGGTGGTGCCAAGGAAGTGCAGACCCTCGGCCTCGCCCATGGCGCCCTTCGGGTCTTCGAGGTCCTTCACGGGGAAGGCGTCGTTGGCCCAGAACGGACGCCACAGCGTGACGACGATGTCCTCCTTCTTGTCGGTCGCGGTCTTCAGCTCGGTGAGCATCGCCGCGGTCGACGAGGTGACGAGCTCGTACTCGCCGTCGAGGCCGTACTCGGGCATCATCTTCTGGGTCTGAGCGGTCAGGCCCGCACCCGGCTCAATGCCGTAGATCTTGCCGTCGAAGTCGGCGCCCTTGCCCGCGAGGTCCTCGATCGAGGTGAGCTCGGAGTACTCCGGCACCGCGAGGGTCAGCTTGGCGTTCTCGTAGTACGTGCCGAGGTCTTCGATGTCATCGCCGTACTTGTCCATGTAGGAGGCGTGGGTGAGCTCCGGCCACGCCGACGGGTACATGTCCACGTCGCCCTGCGCGAGCCCGGTGTAGAGCGGGCCGGCCTCGGTGAGCGTCTTCATCTCGACCGTGTAGCCGATCTTCTCGAGCTGGTCCTGCAGGAGGTAGGCGGTGCTGAGGCCGTCGGTCCAGGAGGGCAGGAACCCGAGGGTGATGGTGCCCTTGTCCTCGGCACCGTCACCGCCGCCGCTCGTGCCGCCGGCGCCGTCGCCGCTGCATCCGGCGAGGGTGAGCGCTGCGGCAGCCCCGAGGGCGGTGATGGTCAGGATCTTCTTCTTCATGTGACTCTCTCTCTTGCGTTCCGTATGTGATTCAGGAGGTGCGGACGAGGCCGCGGGACAGCTGTGCCGGGATCGAAACCGTGCCGGGATCCGCGCCCCGGCGCCCCTTTTCGGTCCCGCACCGGACGAAAGGGGGTGGGGGCGCGGGACGGGGCTCAGGCGCGGGCGAGCTCGGATTCGGTCGAAGCCTCCTCGGCGGGCGCGGAGGCTGCGGGCTCCGACGCCACGGGAGCGGAGGGCCGGGACGAACCGCGACGCTTCAGCATGCCGAGGAGCGAGGAGCGGTTCTCGCCGGGCGCGCCCAGAGCGGCGGTCACCCGGTCGAGGAACACGGCGATGAGCACGACGCCCAGTCCGGCCTCGACACCCTTGGGGATGTTGATCGTCGAGATCGCCTCGACGACCATCTTCCCGAGCCCGTCGGCACCGGCCATGCCGGCGATGACCGCCATCGACAGGGCGAGCATGATGACCTGGTTGACGCCGGCCATGATGGTCGGCATCGCGAGGGGAAGCTGGATCCCGCGGAGGATCTGCCCCGGCGTCGCTCCGAAGGCGTGTCCGGCCTCGACGGTCTCCGCGTCGACGCCTCGGATGCCCAGCTCGGTCAGGCGCACACCGGGAGGCAGCGCGAAGATCACGGTGGCGACGAGTCCGGGCACCACGCCGATGCCGAAGAACACGATCGCCGGGATCAGGTACACGAAGGCCGGCATGGTCTGCATGAAGTCGAGCACCGGCTTGAGCGTCGCGCGCACGGTCGCATTGCGCGCCGACCAGATGCCGAGCGGCACCGCGATAAGCACGGCCACGACGGCGGCGACGAGCACCAGGGCGAGCGTCTGCATGGCCGGCACCCAGAGGTCCATGGCGACGATGAGCCCGAACGACAGGATCGTGCCGATGGCGAGCTGCCACGAGCGCACGAGCCAGGCGATCAGCGCCGCGATCACGATGATGACGGCGAAGTGCGGCGTGAGGAGCAGACGGGTGAGGCCGTCGACGAGGAAGCTCACCACGAACGAGACCGCGTCGAGCAGGCCGTCGAGGTTGGCGGTGATCCAGTCGACGCCGGCGGCGACCCAGTCGCCCACGGGAATGCGGAAACCGTCCATCAGCGCACCTCCTCCGCCTGGGTCCCTGAGGCGAACCCGCCCTGGGTCCCTGAGCTCGTCGAAGGGCCGGGCTCGGCCGTCCATCCGTCGTCGAGCACGGCGTCGATCTCGGCCTGGGGCATGGGGGTCATCGGCAGCAGGATCTCCTCGGTCGCTCCGGGCCCGGGACCGAGCGCCGCGAGCAGCGTGACGCGCGGGATCACACCCGCGAGGCGGCCGTCGGCATCCGTCACCGCGAGGGGCAACGGCGACTCGACGGCCGGGACGAACAGGTTCATGAGGACGTCGTCCTCGCGGACGCTCTGCAGCACCGGCTTGATGATCGAGTCGAGGCGCGTGGCGCCCTGCCGCACGAGCTTCACGGCGTCGCGGTCGGTGACCACGCCGACGAGCTGACGGTCCTTGCCGACCACGTAGGTCGCCGACATGTAGGCGTCGCGCATCTGGCGGAGCGCGGTGCGAGGACCGGCCGACTCGGCGACGACGGGGCGCGGACGCTCCATCACGTTGGCGGCGGTGAGCACGCGGGCACGGTCGACGTCCTGCACGAACTGCTCGACGTAGTCGTTCGCCGGGTCCATGAGGATGTCCTCCGGGGTGCCGATCTGCACGATGCGGCCGTCGCGCATGACGGCGATGCGGTCGCCGAGGAACATGGCCTCGTTGAGGTCGTGCGTGATGAAGACGATGGTCTTCTGGAGCTTCTGCTGCAGCTCCAGGAGCTGCTCCTGCATCTCGCGGCGGATCAGCGGGTCGAGCGCGCTGAAGGCCTCGTCCATGAGCAGGATGTCGCTGTCGGCCGCGAGGGCGCGGGCGATGCCCACGCGCTGCTGCATACCGCCGGAGAGCTCGGACGGCAGCTTGTCGCCCTGACCCTCGAGCCCGACGAGAGCGAGGATCTCCTCGGCCTTGGCCTGGCGCTCGGCCTTGCCGACGCCCTTGAGCTCGAGCGGGTAGGCGACGTTCGCGGCGACCGTGCGGTGCGGCAGCAGCGCGAAGTGCTGGAATACCATCGAGATCCGGTCGCGGCGGATCTCCCGGAGGCGCGCGGCCGGAATGCCCGTGATCGGGTCGCCGCCCACGGTGACGGTGCCCGCGGTGATGTCGTGCAGGCCATTGAGCATGCGGATGATGGTCGACTTGCCCGATCCTGACAGGCCCATGATGACGAAGATCTCACCGCGGTTGACGGTGAAGCTGGCGTCGATGACGGCGGCGGTCCCCGCGTCGGCGACGGCGGCGCGGCTCTCTCCAGCCTTCAGCCGACGGACGGCGGCGCTCGGATTCCTCCCGAACACCTTGTACAGATGGCGCGCTTCGAGTGCTGTTTCGGACACGTTTCCCCTGCGGCTCGGCCTTCGGGTGGCTGAGCCTGCTTCGGTCACGCCCGGGTGATCCTCACGAGGCCGTTCGACGTCTTCGCTGTGGCGGCACAGGCGGCGGATTTCGGATCCGCCGCAGAGGGGATCGACCGTACGCCCACGCCTCTTCGCCGCACAGCTCATCGAAGGAAGGACGTGACCGCGGACTGGTCTATGGGCCGTCAGGCCCGCAGACCAACGTAACGAAATGGCCGGTCAGCGGCAAATCCTGCACTGCGGACGTGCCCGGGTTTCCGGCGCTGACCGGGGGATAGTACGAGCGTCTAGCAATCTCGGCGCACCGTGCTCACGCGCGACGGACGGAGCGCGTCACGGTGAACTTGGGGGTGCGCCGGAGCTGTTCGGTGGGGCCGATGAGCCGAGTCAGCTCGGCCCGGTAGCCGAGGCTCGAGTTGTACACCGTGAACAGCTCCCCGTCCGGTCGGAGCAGGCGCGCGGCGGCCTCGAACAGGCGGGTCGCGGCGCCGGTGTGCACGCTGGCGCCGAGGTGGAACGGCGGATTCAGGAGCACCGTGTCGAAGCTCGCCGCGGCGAGCGCCGACCCCGCGTCGTCGTGGGTGACCTCGATCCGATCGGCCACCCCGTTCGCCGACGCGGTGGCACGGCCGGAGGCGACGGCGGCGGCCGAGCGGTCCGTGGCGACGACCCGGTCCTGCGGGCGAGCACGCGCCCAGGACACGGCGAGCGCGCCCGTCCCGCAGCCGAGGTCGAGCACGCGGCGCCCGGCGTTCCCGTCGAGGTCGAGCACGTCGAGCAGCGCACGGGTGCCGATGTCGAGGCGGGCACCGGCGAACGCGCCCCCGTGGGCCACGAGGACGAGGTCGCCGTGCCGCGCCGACACCGGGAACGGCGGGGACCCCGGTACGGGGAGGGGTTCGGTGGCGACGAGCAGCCGCGACTTCCGCTCGGCGCGCTGCGCCTGCACGTGGGCGAAGCTCCGCGCCAGGACGTCGTTCTGACCGAGGGACATGTGCTTCACGCGGCCTCCCGCGACGAGCACCACCTCCGAGGCGGCCCAGCGAGCCACGGCGTCGGCGATCTCCTCCAGTTCGGCGAGGGCCTTCGGCAGCTGCAGCAGCACCAGTCTCGCTCCGGCGAGCAGATCGGCATCGAGCTCGTGCGGCGCGAACCCGCCGATTCCGAGCTCCTCGGCGTTGCGGGCGAGTGCGCGGCGTCCGGTCGCGAGGTCCTGGTGCACCCGGATCCCGAAGCGCCCGGCCGCCGTGAGAGCGAGCGTGATCGCGCCGTACTCGTCTCCGATCACGACCGTCTCTGACCCCGGCACGTCGAGCGCGAGCGCGCGTTCCACGAGCAGGAGGTCGGTCGCATCGTGGGCCTGGAGGTTGTCTGCCTCGACGTCGGGCCAGCGACGCAGGCGGCTGTAGGGGAACTCCGGCACCAGCCCACTGTACGCGGGGCACGTAAGGATCTCGCATGTGTCGATTTCGCCCGATTCACAACGTCGTGGATCGGGCGTACGCTCCGCGCATGACCACCGTCATCGCCACCCGCGACCTCGCGAAGCACTACGGGCACGTGCATGCCCTCGATGGCCTCGACCTCACCGTCGAGCAGGGTCAGGTGCACGGCTTCCTCGGTCCGAACGGGGCCGGCAAGTCAACCACGATCCGTATCCTCCTCGGCCTCGCGCGGCGCACCGGGGGTGAGGTCGAGGTCTTCGGCGAAGACCCGTGGGATCGCGCCGTCGACCTGCATCGACGCATCGCGTCCGTGCCAGGAGACGTCAGCGTCTGGCCGAACCTGTCCGGGGGCGAGGCAGTCGACCTGCTTGCCCGACTCCGCGGCGCACGCACGAGAGACGCCTCGTACCAGCACGAGAAGAAGCGTCTGATGGACGCGTTCCAGTTCGACCCGCGCAAGAAGGGCCGCGCGTACTCGAAGGGCAATCGGCAGAAGGTCGCTCTGATCGCGGCGTTCGCCGTGCCTGCCGACCTCTACATCCTCGACGAGCCGACCAGCGGACTCGATCCCCTGATGGCGGTCATCTTCCAGCGTGAAGTGGCCCGCGCCCACGCGAACGGCGCGACCGTGCTGCTGTCGAGCCACATCATGAGCGAGGTCGAGCAGCTCTGCGACCGGGTGTCGATCATCCGCGCCGGCCGCGTCGTGGAGACGGGGACCCTGTCGGAGCTGCGTCATCTCACCCGCAGCGACGTGTCGTTCACCTCCGCCGGAGCGACCCTCGAACAGGTCGGCCGCATCCCGGACGTGCACGACCCCGCGCAGCACGGCGACCGCTTCCGCCTCTCCGTCGACAGCGATCACACGGCGACGGTGCTTCCCGCCCTCGCCACTCTGGGCATCAGCGATCTCCGCGTCGCCCCGCCCTCGCTCGAGGAGCTGTTCCTGCGCCACTACGGCGATGACCTCGCCGGCCTCGAGGCGGCCGAGGACGGCGAGACGGAGCACGAAGCGCCTTCCACCCGCCGCGCACTGAAGGATCGTGCGTGATGACCGCCTTCGGCGTGCTGCTGGGACAGCGGCTGCGGCGTGATCGGCTGCAGCTCACGCTGTGGATCGTCGGCACGGCGCTGATGGCCTTCGCCGGATACGCCGGAGTCAGCCAGTCGTACTCCACCCTCGCCGACCGGCAGAACATCCTCGCGGCCGCGCTCGCGAATCCGGTGATCCTGATGTTCCGCGGGCTGCCGTCCGGCACGTCCGAAGGGGCGTTCCTGGCCTTCGAGGTGCTGCCGTGGCTGGCGTTCCTCGCCGCCCTCATGAGCACATTCCTCGCCGTGCGGCACACCCGGGGCGACGAGGAGGCGGGACGGGCGGAGCTCGTCTGGGCCACCCCGGCCGGGCGCCGCCTTCCGACGATCGCCACCCTCGTGCACGGCGTCCTCGCGAACGTCGCCCTGGCCCTACTCACGGCGCTCGCGCTGGTCGCCACCGGCCTTCCGCTCGCAGGATCGGTCCTGGCGGGGGCCGCAGCGGCATCGTGCGGCATCGCGTTCCTCGGCATCGGCCTCCTCGCCGCGCAGCTCATTCGCACCTCCCGAGGCGCGAACTCGCTGACGGTCTGGGTGCTCGTGGCGACGTTCCTGATCCGCGGGATCGGCAACGCGGCGGGCACGCCGAGCGACGATCTCACGAGCATGACGAGCGCGTGGCCGGCGTGGCTGTCCCCCTTCGGATGGGTGGAGCAGAGCCGCCCCTACGACGCCGACCTGGTCGGGCCGATGCTGCTCGGCCTGGCCTTCGGGCTCGTGCTCGCCGGCGCATCCGTCGCCCTGCAGTCGCTGCGCGACATCGACGCGAGCTTCGTCGCGGAGCGCCCCGGCCGGGTATCGGCACGGCCCGCGCTCGCCTCGCCGCACGCGCTGGTGTGGCGGCTCACGTCCGGAGCGATCGTGGGATGGGCGGTCGGCGGGGCGATCACCGGCATCCTCGCCACCACCCTGAGCGGACTGGTCGACCGGATCTCGGGCGAGAACCCGGCCGTGGCCAACATCCTGACCACCATCGGCGGAGCGACGGGCGGGCTCGACGAGGTCGTGGTCACCGTGTTCTTCACCCTTCTCGGCATCCTCGCCGCGTGCTGCGCCGTGCAGATCGTGGTGCGCGCACGGCAGGAGGAGGCGCGCGGCACTGCCGAAGCCGTGCTGGCGACCCCGGTCGGTCGTGTGCGCTGGCTCGCCGACTACGTGATTGTTGGCGTAGTCGCGGTGGTGATCGTGGTCGCCGCCGCGGTGCTCGCCGGCTGGGTCGGGATCCGGGTGAACGGCGGCGCGGATTCGCTGTACCGCATCGTCGCCGTGGCAGGAGCGGGGCAGGCCCTCGCGGCGGCGGTCTTCGCCGTGCTCACCGCGCTCGTCTTCGTGCTGCTCCCCCGCGCGACGACGGCCGTCGCGTGGAGCCTCGTCCTGCTGGCGACCCTGTTCGGGCTGTTCGGCCCGTTGTTCGGACTGCCGGACTGGACGATGAACCTCTCGCCCTTCGGCGTGACCCCGGTGGTGGACGGCAGCGGCGTGGATATACGCGGCCTGTGGTGGCTCGTGCTCGCCCTGATCGCGGGAGGCGCCGGGGCCCTGACCCTGATGCGTCGCCGCGAGCTCGCCCCCGCAGCCTAGGCAGCAGTTGCTTGACACCGCCCTGGTTCCGTGGTTACTTAGTCAAGTAAGTAACCCAGCAACCGCGGAGGACTCGTGATCGAAGAAGGCAAGCCGCTCTTCCTCCAGATCGCCGAGCAGATCGAGGACTCCATCCTCGACGGCTCGCTGGCCGAGGAGGCGCAGGCCCCTTCGACGAACGAGCTCGCCGCGTTCTACCGCATCAACCCCGCCACCGCCGCGAAGGGAGTCGCCATGCTCGCCGACAAGGGAGTGCTCCACAAGCGCCGAGGCATCGGCATGTTCGTCTCGGAAGGCGCCAGGGAACTGCTCCTCGGCGAGCGCCGCGCGGCCTTCGCCGACCGCTACATCGACCCGCTCCTCGCGGAGGCCCGCACGCTGGGCCTCGGCGCGGAAGACCTCGCGGACCTGCTCCGTCAGCGCGCCGCATCCGCCCCCACCCCAGAAGGGAAGAACCCCGCATGACCGCCGTCATCGAGGTGCAGAACCTCACCAAGCGCTACAAGGAGAAGCGGGCGCTCGACAACGTGTCGCTCGCTCTCGAGGGAGGCTCGATCTACGGGCTCCTCGGCCGCAACGGCGCCGGGAAGACGACACTCATGTCGATCCTCACGGCCCAGAACTTCGAATCCTCCGGCACCGTAAAGGTGTTCGGCGAGCATCCGTACGAGAACGCCCATGTGCTCGGCCGGATCTGCTTCGTCCGGGAGAGCCAGAAGTACCCGGACGATGCCACCCCGCGGCACGCGTTCGCCGCCGCGCGCCTGTTCTTCCCGCACTGGGACCAGAGCCTCGCGGACGAGCTCATCGCGGAGTTCCAGCTGCCGATGAAGCAGACCATCAAGAAGCTCTCCCGCGGGCAGCTCTCCGCGGTCGGCGTGATCATCGGCCTGGCCTCCCGCGCCGAGATCACGTTCTTCGACGAGCCCTACCTCGGGCTCGACGCCGTCGCCCGGCAGATCTTCTACGACCGCCTCGTGGAGGACTACGCGGAGCACCCGCGCACGATCATCCTCTCCTCGCACCTGATCGACGAGGTCGCGAACCTCATCGAGAAGGTCATCGTGATCGACAACGGCCAGATCCTCCTCAACGAGGACACGGATGCCGTCCGCGACCGCGCCGTGACCGTCGTCGGCGACGCCGCCAAGGTCGACGCCTGGGTCGGCGATCGCGAGGTGCTGCACCGCGACGAGCTCGGGCGCGTCGCCTCGGTCACCGTGCTCGGTGCGCTCACCGCCGACGACCGCGCGGAGGTGCGGGCCGCCGGCCTCGACCTCGCCCCCGTGTCCCTGCAGCAGCTCATCGTCCGCCTCACCCAGAAGGCCGAGACCCGCGCCGCCACGAGGGCCGAGGCCGCAACGGAAGGAGTCCGCTGATGCGACGCACACTCAACGTCATCCGCCTGCAGCTCATCAACCGGCAGACCTTCGTCTGGGTGCCGCTGATCATCCTCGCCTCGGCCGTGGTGATCTCGGTCCTCATCTACGCGATGATCCCCGGCGACGCCCCCAAGTACGGCGGAGGCGGCCAGGCGCCGCTGTGGTACTTCTTCGCGATCGGGCTGTCGGCCATGACCCTGACCTTCCCCTTCTCGCAGGCCATGAGCGTCACCCGGCGCGAGTTCTTCATCGGAACGCTGCTGACCGCGATCCTCGGCAGCGCGCTGCTCGGGATCCTCTTCCTCCTCGGCGGCGCGATCGAGCTGGCCACGAACGGCTACGGCGTGAACGGCTGGGTATTCCACCTGCCGTGGCTGTGGGAGGCCGGCCCGCTCGGCGCCTTCGTCGTCTACTTCACACTCGCCCTGTTCTTCTTCGTGGTCGGGTTCACCGGCGCGACGATCTACAAGAGCTGGGGCCCGATGGTGCTCACCATCGTCGGCGTCGCCCTGGCGCTCCTCCTCGTCGGGGTCGTGTTCCTCGTGACGCGGCTCGAGCTGTGGCGCGACGTGTGGCTCGGCATCCTCGACCTCGGCGCCGTGGGCCTCGCCCTCTGGGGACTCGTGGTCGTCGCTGTCCTCAGCGTCGTCTCCTTCCTCGCGTTCCGTCGAGCGACTCCCTGACGCGACGACCGGAATCCGCGGATGCCGCGGCCGCGCACCCCGCGCGGTCGCGGCATCCGCGTCCGGCCGCCCTCTACCCGGCGTCCGGAGCCGAGGCAACCCGGTGGCCGCACGCCGCGCGCCGCCCTATCCTCGCCGGACAGGACCACCCGACCGCCGCGAGGAGAGGATGACGTGACGCCCGACCTTTCGCGCCTGCGCGTCCGCGAACGCCGCTCGTACCTCGCCCGCACCGTCCGCGAGGCCGTCCGCCCCGCGCGCCTGCTCCTCGTGGTCAAGACGACGCTCGCCGTCGGGCTCGCGTGGACGATCGCGCCGCACATGCCGGGGGTCACCGACGAGTACCCGTATTACGCACCCCTGGGCGCGCTCGTGAGCATGTACCCCACGCTCATGGGGTCGATGCGGTCGAGCCTGCAGACCCTGTTCGGTCTGGCCACCGGCATCGGTCTGGCCGCGCTGATCGTGCTCACCGTCGGGCCGACGTGGTGGACGATCCCCCTCGTCGTCGGCCTCGGCGTCCTCGTCTCCGGCACCGGCTGGTTCGGCGTCGGCAAGGAGTACGTCCCGATGGCGGCGCTGTTCGTGCTCATCATCGGCGGTCAGAACGCGGACGACTACTCCCTCGGCTACCTGGCCCAGATGGGGGTCGGGATCGTGATCGGTCTGGCGGTGAACCTCCTCTTCGCCCCCGCACCGCTCATCGGATCGGCCGAGGCCCGGGTAGAGGAGTTCCGACGACAGCTCGCCGGGCACCTCCACGACATCGGCTCAGCGGTCTCGGAATCCTGGCCCCCGGAGACCGCGCAGTGGGCGGGCGATGCCGCAGCGCTCGCCGAGACCACCGCCGACCTCCGTGCCGCCCTGGCCGAGGCCGACGAGAGCGTCCGCTACAACCCGCGCGCGCGACGCCGGCATGCGGGCACCGCCCCCATCCACGAGCAGCTCTCCACCCTCGACCGGATCGCGCACCTCATCCGGGACATCGCCGACGCGACGGCCGACACGATCTGGGAGCGTCCGGCGGCCATGCCCCTGGATCCTGCGCTGCCTGAGCCGTTGTCGGCGGCCTGCCATGCCGTCGCCGACGTCATCGCGGAGGAGGACCCCGCCTCGAGCGCGGCGCACCGCCGCCGTGGGGAGGCGGCACGGGCGATCCGACTCCTGCTGGAGCGCGTCGACGACCGTACGTTCGACGCGCGCAGCTCGATGGGACCGGGCGTGCTGACGGCGATGCACCTCCGCCGCATCCTCATCCTCAGCGGCGAGCGCCCGGGCGAGGACGACGAGTGAGTCAGATGGTGTCGTCGGCGACGACGATGTCCAGCTGCCAGTGACGCCCCGCGGGATCCGTGTCGTCGTGCGCGGTGTCGGCGGCGGAGAGCACGTCGTTGATCTTGTGCATCACGTCGTCGAACTCGGCCTCGGTCAGCCGGATGGTGCGCTGCACGAACGACGCGTGCACCTCGGCGGTGCGACCGGAGACGTACTCGGGCGTCCAGGCCACCACCCGACGCAGCAGGTCGACGTGGTCTTCCGCGAGCGCGGCGACCACCGCATCGCCGAGCGCCTGATCCGCGACGGGACTCTCCGGACCGCCGACGGTGAGGGCCCCCTTGCGTCCCGTCCACACGCGGTCGCGGCGGTCCCTGGCCTGCTCCGGAGCCTCCTCGATGAGCCCTGCCTCGGCGAGCACCCGCAGGTGGAAGCTGGCGCTGTTGGCCGGCACGTCGAGCTCACCGGCGATGTCCGCGGCGCGCAGGAAACCACGGCGTGCCATGAGGCGCAGGATCTGCCGGCGCAGCGGGTGTGAATAGGCCTTGAGCATCGCCGACGTCATGAAGGCGGCGTCCTCCCGAGAGGTCTTCTCCGCGTCGTCAGCCATTCCCCGATCCTAGTCACGCAAATGCGCACGAACAGTTGCGCAATTATTCTTGCGAAACTATCGTCGAGCCATGAGCATGACGACCACGCCCCACCGCCTGTGGCAGAACACGCGCTACCTCACCTGGCTCATCAGCGATACGAGCAAGGGGCTCGCCTCGGCGCTCTTCGGGTTCGCCGTCCCGCTCCTCGCGCTCGTCATCACGAACGACCCCGCACAGGCCGGCATCATCGCGGGGGCGGGGATGGTGGCGCGGGTGCTGCTCACGCTCGTGGGCGGGATCATCGCGGATCGGCACCGGCGCATCGTGCTCATGCTCATCGGCTCGATTCTGGGGATCGTGCTGGCCGGCGCCTTCACGCTCGTCGCCCTCGGCGGCGCCCTCACCTTCGCGACCCTCCTCGTGATCGACGTGCTGCTGGCCGCGCGGAGCGGCCTCTTCGACGTCGCCGGCGAGAGTGCGCTGAAGGAGATCGTCCCGGACGACGCGATGGGGCGCGCGCAGGCCGCGAACCAGGGGCGCGATGCGGCCCTTCAGCTCGCCGGCGGCCCGCTGGGCGGCCTGCTCCTCGGGGTGGGCGGCTGGCTCGTCGGCGCGATCATGACCCTGTGCCACCTCGTCGCCGCCGTGACCGCCGGGCTCCTCGGGCGACAGGTCCGGCGCGCGGGAATCGCCGACGTCGGCGCTCTGGACGAGGACGACGGCGGCGCGCCCTCCGCGCGCCCGAACGCCTGGCGGGAGTTCCGCGAGGGCTTCGGCTGGCTGCTGTCCCGCCCCGACCTCGGCGGCGTCATGCTCATCATGACCATCGTCAACCTCGGCTTCAACGCCGCGATCACCACGGCCGTCTATGCGCTGCAGCAGGCGGGCCATTCCGAACTCCTCATCGGAACCGTCAGCGCGGCCATCGGCGCCGTGATGCTCGTCGGCGCGATCGTCGCCCCGCTCCTCGTGCCCCGGATCCCGGCGGGCGTGCTCACGATCGGCGGGCTCGCAGTGGTCGCCCTCGGCGCCGTCGTGCTGTCGTTCGCCTCGGCCCCGTGGACCGTCGCCGCCGTCCTCGGTGCCACGGTGTTCCTCGTCCCCGCTCTGAACGCCGGGATGATGGGCTACTTCATGGTGGCCACGCCGTCACGTCTGCTGGGGCGCGCGAACAGCGCCATGGGGGTCCTCGCGATGGGGGCGATGCCGCTCGCCCCGCTCATCGCCGGGTTCGGTCTCGCGGGGGTGGGCCGCCAGGGCACCATCCTCCTCTGCGCGGCCCTCTGCGTGGTGGCGGCCGCCCTCGCGATCGGGAACCGCGCCCTCCGCAGCCTCCCGGTCGAGGCTCGCTGGGCCGCGCACGCCGCCCGGTACGAGGCGGACTGAGGTGGAGACACTGCGCTAGTCGCCTGGCGTCGGGCCAGTGACGTCGGCGGCACCGAACAGCAAGCTGTCGACGACCTGGTCGCGCCGGGCCGGCCGCGCGGTGGTGTACCTCAGCAGATCTTCGAAGTGAGAGAACACGACGACCGCTTCTTCGAACTCTGGCTCGGAACCGTGGACGACTGCTCCGTCGTCTCGCACCGCCAGGTACTCGTATCCGTTGCGAACGGAAAGCAGGATGGGTGCGTGGCGCCTCCAGAAACGGGAGACCGCGACCGCCTCATCATCCGTCGTCGCGGCCTGGATGCTCAGCAGTTCACACTCGTTCCACGCGAACGCCCCCTCCGCGCCGGTCGAGTAGTCGTCGCGGGACAAGAACCACACCGTCTCGTCTGAGCTCGACAGGAGTGAGAACGAGGACACCCAGCGGATCACCGTTTCGGGTGCCGCGCGCAGCGGGGAGGGAACGCCGTTCTCCATCGACGTCGGCGGCTCAAACGTCCACCCGGCTTCCTGCAAGCTTCCGGCGGCACTTCGGAAGAGTTCCGGCATGCTCCCAGGCTACCGATCCGCACGAATCACCCTTCAGCAACCAATCCTGCGACAACCGCCGTGCCGATTCTCCCGATTCTCGTCTTGTTCAAAGACGTCTAGCGCGTAGAGCTGAACACATCTCGCCGGCGGCTCACCCGGGACAGTGGTCGCGATCGATGTCGGTCGCCGTCACATCAGAGCCGATAGGAGACCACCGATTCATGGCGCGAGCGCGAGCACGGTGATCCCCGCCGCCGCGGAGGCCACGGCCAGCACCAGCGCGATCGCGATGAGGATGACGTGCACACGGAGGAACGGGGTGGCCTTGCCGTTCTCGTCCCTGGCACGCGGGTCCTTCGCGACGCGGGTGTAGAACCGCGGCCAGACGAGCACGTTGAAACCGGCGTTGAGGAACAGCACGACGACGAGAGCGATCACCCCTCCACGCTAGCGAGGGCGGCGTGGCACCACGGATCCGGACGTCGGAATTCTTGGACGGCGACATGTATCACCGAGCCCTTGCCGTGCTCCTGGTAGGTGTGATCACAATGGGCTTCATGATCGACGGTGCCCCCGGCGCCGCCTTCGATCCCGCATCCGACGACGGGCGCGCACGCTGGGAACGCGCCGCGGACCTGTTCGATGCGTGGCGCGATGGCGACGGCCGCTCGATGGACGACCTGGTGCGGCTGATGACGCCCGTGCTCTGGCACGTCGTGCGCGCCTACGGCCTCGAACGCACCCTCGCGGAAGACGTCGTGCAGACGACCTGGCTCCAGCTCGTGCGCGGCCACGGCGCCATCGCCGACTCGCGCGCCGTCTCCGCCTGGCTGACGACCACCGCCCGCCGCGAGGCCTGGAAGGTCGGCAAGGCGAACGGTCGCGTCGACACCGCGGAGTCCGACGACCTGGACGCCCTCCTTCCGGAGCAAGCGTCCGCCGAGGAGCACGCCGCGCTCGACGACGAGAACCGGCGGCTCTGGGCCGCCGTCCGCCGCCTCGCCGAGCGGTGTCAGCGCCTGCTCCGGGTGATCGCCTTCGAGGATCGTCCGGACTACGCGCGCCTCGCGCGCGACCTCTCCATGCCGGTCGGCAGCATCGGCCCGACTCGCAGCCGCTGCCTCGCGAAGCTCCGCGACCTCCTCGACGCCCCGGCCACTCGGACGGAGGGACGATCATGAGCGATGAGGACGACGCCCGGCTGTTCGCCCGCCTGCGCAGCCTCTGGAGAGAGGTCGATCCGGTCCCTGCCGGGCTGATCGACCGGATGGTCGCCGCGGTCGCCGCAGACGGGCTCAACCGCGAGTACGCGCTGCTCACGCTCGTGGAAGGCCAGCGCGGCGCGGTCCGCGGCGAGACCGACGCCCTCACCCTGCAGTTCAGCGACGGCAGCACGAGCATCCTCCTCCACGTCACGACGACCGCGTCCGGGCGACGGCGGATCGACGGCTGGGTGGACACCGCCGCCGCGGAGATCCTGTTGCTGCAGGGCGAGCGCGAGCGCCGGACGACCCCGGCGGAGACGGGCCGATTCGTGTTCGACGAGGTGCCGTCCGGGCTCAGCCGCGTGCGCCTGACCGCGACGGTCGGCGACGAGACCCGCACCCTGGAGACCCCGCAGTTCGAGTTGTGACCCCGCATCGCCGGCGCCGTCGCCGTCGATGCCCACGGAGAGGATGACCGATGGATCAGCCCCAGGGATGGACCTGGCAGGACCGCGCGGAGGGATCGATCCGCCGTGGCACCGCCCTCGACCCCAGCACGGAACCGGTGGACGGGATCCGGGCGTTCCCCACCGCGTACCTGCCGGAGCGCCTGCTCATCACGCGCGCCCTCGGCGAGGAGGAGGCGTACGACCGCGAGCTGCGCGCCCTGAGGGATGCCGCGGACTCCTTCGGCTGGCGGCTGGAACTGGAGTCTCCGGAGCGCGAGATCGGGAACGGCGAGCTCGTGCCGGGCGTCGCGGGGTTCCTGCGGGCGCGCCTGACCACGCCGGATGAGCCGACCAGGGGCGAATCCCCCGTGGCACCCGACGCCTGGCGGGTCTTGCAGCGCGCGCGCCGGCTGTCACGCTCGACCATGCCGCGGACCAGCCTCGAGCACGTGCTCTCGATCGATCCGGTCGGACTCAACCCGTTCACCCGGACGAACCCGTTCACGCGGACAAACCCGTTCACCCGGACGAATCCCGTCCGGGGTGCCGCTCCCGGCGGTGGCGGCAGCGACGACTACCTGGAGCCCGGACGCGGGGCGCGGCAGCCGGTCACCTGGCTCGGACCCGCACCGGCTCGCGCCGCCGCTCCGAAGCGCGGACGACGGCCGGTCGTGGCGATCCTCGACACCGGCTGCGGCGAGCATGCCTGGCTGCCGTCCGACATCGTCACCCGGCACGTCGAGCTCGACGGCGTCCCCGTGGGCTTCACGGACGACGCCGACCCCGAACGCTACCCCGACCTGTACGGGCAGCTCGACGGGGAGATCGACGCGGTCGCCGGTCACGGCACCTTCATCGCAGGCCTCGTGCGTCAGGCGGCACCGGACGCCGACATCCTCTCCATCCGTGTCGCCGGCGCGCTCGGGGTGGTCGACGAGAGCACGCTCCTGGAGACCGTGGCGCAGGTCGTGGAACTGCTGCGGCGGCACCGCGAGGACCCGAAGACGGGCTTCCCGATCGACGTGCTCAACCTCTCCCTCAGCTACTACCACGAGACCCCGACCGACGGACTCTTCAGCACGACCCTGTACGAGCTGCTCGCGAAGGCCAGAGAGCTCGGCTGCGTGGTCGTCTGCTCGGCCGGCAACGACGCGATCGACCGGCCCTCGTTCCCCGCCTCGCTGTGGCCGTGGCCCGGCGCCGACAACGGGCTGCCGTCTGACGACGGCGCTCCGCACGTGTCGGTCGGCGCCCTGAACCCGTCGGCGCACTCTGTCGCCCTGTTCTCGAACGTCGGCCCGTGGGTGCAGGTGTACGCCCCGGGCGCCGCCGTGGTCAGCACCTCGCCGGCCTTCGTCGGCGGCGCGCAGGCGGCGACCCGCGCGGACATCGACGGGCTGCCGCGCGAGACGCTCGACCCGGACGACTACCGCGGCGGCTTCGCGGTGTGGAGCGGCACCTCCTTCGCGGCTCCGTACATCGCCGGTCGAGTCGCGGCCCAGCTCGGCGCCGTCCCGGCCGAGGGGGTGAAGCCCGCCGTCGCCGCGAAGGCCGTCGCCGCCGTGCTGAAGTCCCTGCCGACGCCGCACGAGAAGTCCTGACACCTCGCACCCTTCCGCACGACCGCTCCGGCACGGCATCCTGGACGGATGCCCCTGTCCGCGAGCGCGCTGCACCGACGCGGCGTCGAGGCGGCCAACGCCCGGCAGTTCACCCGCGCCCGGCGGGAACTGGAGAAGGCCGCCGCCCGCACCGACGACGCCGACCTCCGCGCCCGCATCGACGGGACGACCGCCTACGTGCTCGCGCAGACCGGCGAGCCCGCGGCCGCGGAGGCGCTGTGCCGGGAGGCGCTGGCCAGGGACGGGCTGCAGGCCGAGACCATCGCCCTCCTCGGCGGGCAGCTCGGCGCCCTCCTCATGCACGGCGGACGGCTGGAGGAGGCCGAGGCGAGCCTCACCGCCGCGATCGATGCCCTCGGCGCCGGAGCTGAGACCCCCGCGCTCGCCAACTGCCTGATGAACCGTGCGGTGGTGCGGATGCAGCGCCATCAGCTCGACTCCTGCATGGCCGATCTCCGTCGTGCGATAGGGATCTACGAGGCGCACGACGAACGGGACTCCCTCGCGGAGGCCACGCACAACCTCGGCTATGCCGCACTCCTCGGCGGCGACCTCGTGTCGGCGCTACGCCTGATGGCCGAGTCCCGGCCGACGTTCGCCGCCACCAGCGCCCTCGCCACCGCCATCAGCGACCTCGACCGCGCCGAGGTGCTCCGCGACGCCGGGCTGACGACCGAGGCAGAGGCCCTGCTCGCCCAGGTGGCCGTGCAGTTCGGCGCCCAGCGGATGCGCCAGGCCCGCGGCGAAGCGGAGTTCCACCTCGCCCGCTCGCTCGTCCGGCACGATCCCCGGGCCGCCGCGCGCACCGCGAGGACGGCCGCCCGCCGCTTCACCTCCCTCGGCAGCAGCGGCTGGGCGGCCCGCGCCGCGGCGGTGGAGATGGAAGCGCGACAGCGGATCCGGCCCGATCGTCCCCTCGATGCCGCCGCGTGGGAGCAGGTGGCGCAGGAGCTCGACCGGAGCGGCTTCCGCACCGAGGCCACGGCCCTGCGGCTGACCGCTCGTCGTGAGGACACCGGCCGTCTCCCGCGCGTCTCCGCCTCGGCTCCGACGCCGCTGCGACTCCGCGCACAGGAGGTGCGCGCGGCCCGCGCCGCCGGACGCGGTCGCGACGGCGAGGCGCTGCGCGCCGCGGCCACCGGGCTCGACCTGCTGTCGGCGTGGCAGCGGTCGTTCGGCGCCCTCGACCTGCAGGCCTCCGTCGCCATGCATGCCAGCGACCTCGTGTTCACGGGACTCGCGGCGGCCGTCCGCCGCCGCGACCCGGCGACGCTCTTCGAGTGGTCCGAGCGCGCCCGGCACCTCAGTCAGCAGGTCGCCCCGGTGCGCCCGCCGCATGACGACGCCCTCGCCGCCGACCTCGCCGAGCTGCGGATGCTGCGCGCCGACCTCGCGGGGGCGGACTGGACGACCGACCCCACCGTCCGTGCGCTCCGCGACCGGGTGCGGGAGCGGCAGTGGTCCGCCACGGGCTCCGGGGCGACGCGGGAACGTCGGACGCTGGCCGAAGCCGCCGCCCTGCTGCCGGCCGACACGGCAGTTCTGGCCTACGTCTACACCGGCACCGGCCTGCACGGGGTGGTGGTGCAGCCGGACGCCGCGACCCTCGTCGACCTGTCGTGGCCGCGGGTGCGGATTGCTCTCGACGGCCTGCGTGCCGACCTCGACATGGCCGCGCTCACGCGGGACGGCGCGATGGGTCCGGTGACCGCGCGCGCTCTGGCGGCGCGCCTCGCGGTCCTCGACGAGGAGCTGCTCGCGCCGATGCGTCGGGCCGCCGCGGGTGCCGCGCGGTTCGTGATCACCGTTCCCGGAATCCTCGGCGGGGTGCCGTGGGCCATGCTCCCCGGCATGCACGGCGTGCCGTTCACCCTCGCGACCTCGGTCTCGCGCTGGCTCGACGGGGAGGCCTCGGCTTCCTCGGCCCCCAGCGTCGGGTTCGCGGCGGGACCGCGCGTGCCGCGGGCGGCGGAAGAAGTCCAGCGCGCGGCGGAGTCGTGGGCGGGACGAGGGACGACCCGGATGCTGCAGGACACCACTGCGACCGTGACCGCCGTCACCGCGCTGGCGGCCTCCGTCGACGTGCTCCATATCGCCGCGCACGGGCGTCACGCGGTCGACAATCCGCTGTTCTCCGGGTTCGAACTCGCCGACGGGGTGCTCTTCGGCTACGACGTCGACCTCATCGCCCGGGTGCCGCGGACTGTGATCCTCTCGGCGTGCGAGCTGGGGCGGTCCTCCGTGCGCTGGGGCGAGGAGGCCCTGGGCATGACGCGCGTCTGGTTGCATGCGGGCGCGGAGGCGGTGATCGCGGCCCCCGTCACGGTGCCGGATGACGACGCGTGCGAGCTCCTGACCGCGGTCCACGACGGCCTCTCTGCCGGCGCGTCTGCCGCCGACGCCCTGGCGAGCGCCGCGCTCACGACGGGGGTTTCCGCCCCGTTCCAGTGTCACGGCAACGGATTCTGACTTTTTTCCCGGATCGAGGTATCAGAACCGCACCGGCCTTCTCCTGTTCTTCGGAAGGTGTCGAGCGACAGGCCTCGAAGGGAGAGGCACGAGGGAGGCGCCGTCGGTTCTGGGGAAACGCCGCTGGGGAGCGGGAAGACGAGACGGACACCATCTGCTCCGGGAGCGTCGCGGTATGCAGCCGCGATGCTCCTGCAGGGCCTCGGCGATCTGGGGACGCCGAGGCCCTCGGGGCGTCCGGGGTGCCTCAGGCGAGGTGGACCGTGTAGCCCGCAGCGCGCAGCGCGTCGAGGGCGGCCTCGTCGGCTCCTCGATCGGTGATGACCGTGGTGAAGAGGTCCGCCCCGCCGATGGTGGAGAACGCCTCGGCCCCGAGCTTGCTGCCGTCGGTCACGACGATGGCCCGTCGCGCCCGCTCCGCCATCATGCGATTCACCGCCGCCTCGCGTTCGTCCTGCGTGGTCGCCCCGGCTACCGCATCCATCCCGTTCACGCCGATGAAGGCGAGGTCGAGCCGCACGCCGCGGAGGAGCTGCTCGACGAACGGGCCGACAAGTTCATACGTGCGCGCGTGGATGACCCCGCCCGTGACGACCACCTTGATCTCCGGTCGGGTGGCGAGCTGGGCGGCGATGTTCACCGCGTTCGTCACCACCGTGATCCCGCCTTCCGCCGCCAGATCCTCGCGCGCGGCGAGCGCGGCCGCGATGGCCGTGGTCGTCGTGCCGCCGGAGAGCCCGACCACCATGCCGGGGGTGACGAGCGCCGCCGCGGTCTGGGCGATGCTCTCCTTCTCGTGCGTGCGGAGATGACTCTTGTAGCGGAGGGGCAGTTCGTAGGCGACGGTCTGCGCCACGGCACCGCCGTGCGTGCGGGTGAGCAGCCGCTGCTCGGCGAGGGAGTCGAGGTCGCGGCGGGTGGTGGCCGGGGAGGCCCCGAACCGCTCCACCAGCTCCTCCACCGTCACCTCTCCGTCCGCCGCGAGGAGGTCGAGGATCGCGTGCAGTCGGGCCGCGCGCTTCACCGGTCGTCGTTTCGCGTCGAGGTCGCAGCCGTGACCGGAACCTCTGCGACCGGAGCGGGATTCTGCGACGGCAGCAGGGCGAACAGCCGCAGCATCCGGGCGGCTTCGTCCGCGAGGGCGGCGCGGGCGGGAGCGAGGTACTTGCGGGAGTCGACCAGACGCTCGTCGGCGGCGAGCACCTCGCGGACCGCGCGCGTGAAGAAGCCGTTGAGGTGGGTGGAGACATTGACCTTGGTCATGCCGGCGCGCACGGCATCGGCGATCACGGCGTCGGCCACCCCGGACGAGCCGTGCAGCACGAGGGGGACGTCGGTGCCGTCCGCGGCGGCTCCGCGCAGAGCCGCACGCAGGCGGGCGATGAGGTCGAGGTCGAGGGAGGCCGTGCGGTCGGTCATGGCGTGCGACGACCCCACGGCCACGGCGAGCGCGTCCACTCCCGTCGCGGCCACGAACGCCCGCGCCTCGTCCGGATCGGTGCGGACACCGGGGGCGTGGGCGCCGTCCTTCCCGCCCACCTCGCCGAGCTCGCCCTCCACGTACACTCCCGCCGCGCGGGCCCGGGCGGCGACCTCGGCCGTGAGCGCCACATTCTCGTCGTAGGGCAGCGCGCCGCCGTCGAACATGACCGAGCCGAACCCGAGGGCCACGGCCTCGTCGACGAGCTCCGGCCGCTCCGCGTGGTCGAGGTGCACCGCCACCGGGGTCTCCGCTCGTCTCGCCGCGGCGAGCGTCGCGAGGGCGACCGGCTCCAGACCGCCGTGGTAGTCGGCGCAGTTCTGCGAGATCTGCAGGATCACGGGGAGCTGGGCGAGCGCGGAGGCCCGCACGAGGCCTTCTGCGGTCTCCAGGTGGATGACGTTGAACGCACCGATGCCGGTGCCGGCGGTGGCGGCCGCGGAGACGAGCTCCCGAGCGGAGACGAGGGTCACGAAGGGTCCTTCCGGAAGGAGGCAGGGTCGGGGCGGGAGACGCGGAGCTGCTCCTCGAGCGCGCGCCAGCGGGGGGAGATGTCGCCGGCGAGCGGCATGAGGACGGCGGCTGCCGACCACGCGGTCGCGCGACGGAGGATGCGCTCGGGATCGCGCTCACCCTCGGCGGAGAGCACGGCGCAGGCCGCGACCGCGGCGTCTCCCGCCCCGGTCGGGTTGCCGGCCAGCGGTTCGTCGAGTCGGGCGTGCAGGAGATCGGTCGCGGTGACGGCGAGCATGCCGTCGGACCCGAGCGACAGGAGCACGAGCTCGGCGCCCCGGGCCAGCAGCGACCGCGCGCCCTCGACGGGGTCGTCGATGCCGGTGGCCTCGGCGAGCTCCGCGGCGTTGGGCTTGAGCACGGTCGCTCCGGCGTCGGCAGCGCTCAGGAGGGCCTGGCCGGAGGTGTCCACGATCACGGGGACGCGGGCGTCCGCACCCACCGCGACGAGCATCGGCACGAGCGACTCCGGCGCCCCGGGCGGAAGGCTCCCGGAGACGACGAGGACCGCGGCACCGGGAAGCCGGTCGACGACCTCCGCGAGGAGCCCGCCCCACTCGGCATCTGTCGGGTTCACCCCTCGCTCGTTGACGATCGTGGTGTCGCCCGCGGCCTCGTCGACGAGGGCGATGCTGCGACGCGTGTCGGCCGCGACGGGCACGAGCACATGGGGCACGCCGCTGGCCGTGAGCTCCGCGGCGAACTCCGCGCCGACCGGACCGCCGGCCGTGGTCAGCGCGAGGACGGATGCCCCCTCGGCGTGCGCGACCCTGGCGACGTTGAGGCCCTTGCCACCGGCGCGGGACGACCCGGTGTCGGCGCGGTGCGTCCCGCCTGCCACAAGCCGGTCGACCTGCCAGGTGAGGTCGAGCGCGGGGTTCGGGGTGACGGTGAGGATCATGCCAGCTCCCTGGCGCGGAGGGCGGCGCCGATCAGTCCCGCGTTGCCGGACAGCTCGGCAGGGACGAGCGCGGGGAGGCGGTGGAAGCTGAGGCGGGCAGCGAGTCGGGTGCGCAGCTCGTCGAAGAGCGCGCCGCCCGCCCGCGACAGTCCGCCGCCGATCACCACGGCCTCAGGGGCGACCACGGCGGTCAGCTGCGCGAGCGACAGGGTGAGCGCGTCCAGCGCCGAGTCCCAGATGTCGGCGGCGACCCGATCCCCGGCGGCCGCCCGGGCGATGACGTCCTTGGCGCCGTCCGGGGTCGACCCCGTGGCCTCCCGGTAGCGGCGCGCGATGGCGCCCGCCGAGGCCACGGCCTCCAGACAGCCACGGGCACCGCACGGGCACACCGGTCCGTCGGCGATCGGGGAGTGCCCGATCTCGCCGGCGTAGCCCCCGGCCGTGTAGGGGCGGCCGCCGACGAGCAGGGCCCCGGCGATGCCGGTGCCGATCACGAGGATCACCGCGTCGTCGTAGGCCCGCGCGCCGCCCAGCTCGTGCTCCGCCCAGCTCGCGGCGCGCACGTCGTGGTCGAACGCGACGGGGAGGCCGAGACGCTCCGCGGCGAGCGCGCGCAGCGGCGCGTCCCGCCAGCCCATGTTGCTCGCGAACACGCCGATCCCGGCGGCTGCGTCGACGATCCCCGGCACCACCAGGCCGGCGGCGCGAGGCACCACGTCGGGATGCTCGTCGCGGAGCTGCGCGGCGAGCACCTCCAGCCGGTCGAGTAGCGCGGGGGTGCGGTCGCCGTCGGCCGTGGGGGTGGGCGTGCGGCGGAGGCCGAGCGCCCGCCCGTCCGCGTCGAACAGCGCCGACTTGATGTCCGTCCCGCCGACGTCGAAGGCGAGGACGGGTGACCCGGCACCGAGCGTGCGCACCGCGGCGAGCTTCTCGCCGGCCTCGTCCCTCGCGACGTCGGGGATCGCGTCCGCGGCGTCGTTCGGGGTCATCGCTCGGCTCCGGGGATCGCTGGCGTCATGCATCCAGGATGACGGATCGCGTGAGGTTGCGCGGCTGGTCGGGGTCGAGCCCGCGGGCCACGGCACGGTCGAGGGCCGTCCGGTGCAGGCGCACGAGGTCGGCGAGCGGATCGATCGCGCGGTGCTCGAAACGGGCGCCCGTGGCGCGCACCTCCGCGGCCAGTCCTTCCGGCGCCTCTCCGAACTGCCACGTCACCCGGCCAGGGGCGGCGATCGCGATCGGACCGTGGCGGTAGTCCATCGACGGGTACGCCTCGGTCCAGGACTGCGACGACTCGCGCAGCTTCAGCGCGGCCTCGTGGGCCAGGCCGATCGTCCAGCCCCGCCCGAGGAACGTGTACTGCTCGGCGTCGCGCAGCGCGGTGTCGTCGCCCTCCTCGGCGAGCACGGCCGTCGCATCGGCGATGGCCCCGGAGAGGTCTTCGCCCAGCGACGCCCGGAAGAGGGCGAGCGCGGTCGTGGCGAAGCGTGTCTGGACCACCGACTGCTCGTCGGCGAACGGCAGCAGCACGGCGTCGTCGACGAGGGAGACGAGCGGGGAGTCGGGGTCGCCGATCACGCCGATCGTGCGGGTGCGCCCCTTGATGCGGTCGACGAGATCCAGCACCTCGGTCGTGGTGCCGGAGCGGGTGAGGGCGACGACGGCATCGTAGCCGCGGTCCACGAAGGCCTCGGAGGCCGCGAACGCGTCGGTCTCGCCGTGACCGGACGATTCGCGCAGGGCGGCGTACGACTGGGCCATGAACCACGAGGTGCCGCAGCCGACGACCGCGACCCGTGCCCCGTGAGCCGGCAGCAGCGCCTGCTCCGCGGTGAGCTCGGCGGCGGTGGCCCACATCTGCGGCTGGGAGCGGAGCTCTTCGCGCATGTGCGCGCCGGGCAGCGAATCGGTCATGATGAGGCCTTTCGGACGAGTTGTTGCGTACTTGTGATTGTTTCGGGCGTAATCCGATCATAGTATTTCGTCCCAAGAGAGCAACATCTTGATTTGTTTGTTTGCCTGACAAATAATCAGGACGAGTTCCCCCGAGCCCCCGCTCGGACGATCGCGACCACCTCGGCGGCGTGATCATCACGCACCGTCGCGTGGAGTGTTCTGCGACTGTGCACCACCCCCCTCTCCGGAGAGCGGACCCCGCCCGCTGGAGCAGCACCCACAGTGAGGAATGCAATGCCCATGAACAAGTCACGGCGATACGGGGCCGCAGCGGTCGCGGCCGTCGCCACGCTGTCGCTCGCATCCTGCGGTTTCGGTGGATCGGGAGGAGACAGCGGCGGCGGCGACGACGCCAGCACGCTCGACCTGCTCGTCCCCAGCTACTCCGATGCCACGAAGGGTCTCTGGGAAGACGTCATCGACGGTTTCACGAAGGACAACCCCGACATCAAGGTCAACCTCGAGGTGCAGTCGTGGGACAACCTCGAGAAGGTCATCTCCACGAAGGTCCAGGCCGGCGAGGCGCCCGACATCTACAACGGCGGCCCCTTCGCGGGCTTCGTCGAGGACGAGCTGCTCTACCCGGTCGAGGAGGTCGTGTCCGACGACGTCTACTCCGACTTCCAGGACTCCTTCCTCGCCAACGCCGAGGTCGACGGCACGGCCTACGCCCTGCCGATGATCGCCTCCGCACGCGCCCTCTTCGTCAACAACGACCTCCTCTCCCAGGCGGGCGTCGAGGCGCCGACCGACTGGGACTTCCTGCTCGACGCGGCGACCAAGGTGTCCGCCCTCGGCGGCGGCGTCGCGGGCTACGGCATGCCGCTCGGCTCGGAGGAGGCGCAGGCCGAGGCCGCCGTCTGGCTCTGGGGCGGCGGCGGATCCTTCGGCGACGCGTCCGAGATCACCATCGACACCCCGGAGAACCTCGTCGGCGCCGAGCAGATCAAGAAGATGATCGACGCCGGGGCAACCCAGGCCGACCCCGGCTCCACGCAGCGCTCCCCGCTGATGGACATCTTCATCCAGGGCAAGATCGGCATGCAGGTCGGCCTGCCGCCGACGGTCGGCCAGATCGCCGACAACAACCCGGACCTCGACTACTCGATCGTGCCGATCCCGACCAAGGACGGCTCGCCGTTCACCCTCGGGGTCATGGACCAGCTCATGGCGTTCGAGAACGACGGCGACAAGCAGGAGGCGATCACGAAGTTCCTCGACTACTTCTACTCGCCCGAGGTCTACGTGCCGTGGGTGCAGGCGGAGGGCTTCCTCCCCGTCACGAAGTCCGGTGCCGAGGAGCTGTCCGGCGAGGAGTCCCTCAAGCCGTTCCTCGACGTGCTGCCCGACGCGCAGTTCTACCCGTCGACCAACCCGAAGTGGTCGGCAGCGGACGGCGCCTTCAAGTCGCTGTTCGGACAGATCCAGGATCAGCCGGCGGCCGATGTGCTGAAGCAGATCCAGGACCAGGTGGACGCGGGCTGACCCGCGGAACGGAGAGGTTCGGGAATCCCCCATGAGCCAGACGACAGAATCCTCGAACCTCGCGGGGGCGGCCACCGGCCGCCCCCGCACTCCGGACGCCGGGACGGCCGTGCGCGGTCGCCCCGGCGGACGGGACCTCCTGCAAGCGCTGCCGTGGATCGCCCCCGCGCTGGTGCTCATCATCGGCGTGGTGCTGTTCCCCGCCGGCGTCATGTTCTTCAACTCCACCCGTGACATCTCGCTCTCGGGCCTGGACAAGGGCTCGGTCGGCTTCGACAACTTCGTGACCGTCTTCACGTTCCCGGAGTTCTGGCCGATCTTCGTCCGCACGATCGTCTGGGTCGTGTCGGTGGTGCTGTTCACGGTCGTGATCTCGCTCGGCCTCGCGCAGATCCTCAACAAGGCGTTCCCGGGGCGCCAGCTCGTGCGGATGGCGGTCATCGTGCCGTGGGCCGCGTCCGTGGTGATGACCACGATGGTCTTCTACTACAGCCTCGAGCCGTACTTCGGGGTCTTCAACAAGTTCCTCTACGACATCGGGCTCTCCGACGACGCGGTGGGCTACGGCTGGACGAAGAACCCGACGACGGCGTTCGCCTGGTCCATCGTCATCGCGGTGTTCGTGTCGCTGCCCTTCACGACCTACACGATCCTCGCGGGGCTCCAGGCGGTCCCCGCCGACGCGATCGAGGCCGCGAAGATGGACGGCGCCGGCGCCGCCCGCACCTACTGGTCGATCGTCCTGCCGCAGCTGCGCAGCGCCCTCGCCGTGGCGATCCTCATCAACATCATCAACGTCTTCAACTCGCTGCCGATCCTGAAGGTGATGACGGGGTCGATCCCGGGCTACGGCGCCGACACGATCATGACGCTCATCTTCAAGTACATCGAGCTGCAGAAGAAGGTCGACGTCGCGAGCGCCCTGTCGGTCGTGGCCTTCCTCATCGTGATCGCGATCGTCGCGGCCTACGTCAAGATCGTCAAGCCCATGAAGGAGGTCTGATCATGACCGTGACCGAGACCGCCCTCGTGACCACCGCCGACTCCCGCGGACGACGAACCCCGTCGATCCCCGGCCGCCGGCGCCGCTACACCGCGGATCAGGTGACGCTGCCTCGGGTGATCCTGCGCACCGCCGCCGGGTTCCTCGTGCTCGCGATCTTCGTGCTGCCGTACCTCATCATGTTCTTCGGATCGGTGAAGACGAAGGCGCAGATCCGCTCGGTCGATCCGACCTACCTCCCGGTGGAGTGGCACTGGGAGAACTACCTCACGATGTGGTCGACACCCGAGACGCCGCTGCCGTACAACCTCGTCTCGACCATCGTCATCTCCGTGTTCGCGACGCTCCTGGTGCTGCTCGTGTCGCTCCCCGCGGCGTACTACACGGCCCGGTTCCGCTTCCCCGGCCGCATGGTGTTCCTGTTCCTCGTGATCGTGACGCAGATGCTGCAGCCGGCTGTGCTCACGTCGGGCCTGTTCCGGCAGTTCACCGTCCTCGGCCTCGGCGACACCTGGACCGCCATGATCTTCATCAACGCGGCCTTCAACCTCTCGTTCGCCGTGTGGATCATGCACTCGTTCTTCGCCGGCATCCCCAAGGAGGTCGACGAGGCGGCGCAGATCGACGGCGCCGGACGCCTGACGGTCCTGTTCCGGATCAACCTCCCGCTCGTCTGGCCGGGCATCGTCACCGCGATCGTGTTCACGTTCGTGGCCTGCTGGAACGAGTTCGCCGCCTCGCTGGTGATCCTGTCGACGGACAAGAACCAGCCGCTGTCGGTCGCGCTCACGAAGTTCGTCGGTCAGTACGAGACGAGCTGGCAGTACGTGTTCGGCGTCTCGATCGTCGCGATCCTCCCGGTCATCATCCTCTTCATGCTCATCGAGAAGCGTCTCGTCGGCGGCCTCACCGCCGGCAGCGTGAAGTAGCCCGTCCGGGTTCCCGTCCCCGGGTTCCCCTCCGGCACCTCTGCACGACCGCGGCGCGCGTGCAGAGGTTCCGGGCGGATCCGGGCGTGCACCCGTACCCGGATCGTGCAGCCGGAACATCCGAGGGGAGAGGTCAGGGGGCGGAATCAGGAACGGCGGCCGCCGGCGCGGAGCTGCTCCGGGCTCCATCGCACGCCGAGGACCGCGGTGAGCGCAGCCTGCGCGGGACCGGCGGAGGGGGCCACGCGCGGGTCGGCATACCGGATCGGCACGTCGGCGGTGCCGCGCGCGGGGTAGCCGCTCTCAGCGCGGACCCGTTCCAGGAACCGGGGGCCGAGCTCGGTCGCGGGGCCGCCGATGACGACCTCGATCGGATCGAGGAGCGCCCCGATGAGCTTGATGGCCCGGGCCAGCGCCCGCGCGCCGTCGTCGATCAGGGTCTGATCCGCCCGGGCGACGAGGGCACGGACCGCCGAGGCGTCCAGGGCATCCGAGAACTCCTCTCCGAGCATCGGTCCCATCGCAGCCGCCGACTCCAGGCAGCCGCGACGCCCGCAGCGGCACGGGCGGGCGGCGTCGCCAAACACCACCTGCACATGACCGATCTCCCCGGCACGGTCTCGGGGGCCTGGCGCGAGCTCCCCGTCGAGGGTGACCGCGGCGCCGATGCCTCCGCCGCTGTGGATGAACAGCCGGTAGCCCGAGGGGGCGGAGTCGAGTCCGGCCTCCGCGATGGCCTCGGCATCGACGTCGTTGACGAGGAGGACCGGGACGCCCGCGATGCTCTCGAAGCGCTCCGCCAGCGGCACCTCGTGCCACTCCAGCTGCACGCTCTCCAGGACCGTGCGCCCGTCGGTCGTCCCCGGGACCTGCACACCGACCGCGAGCAGCCGCGACCCGTATGCGGCGACGACATCCGCGACCGTCTCGTCGAGGACCCGGTCCCGGGTCTGCATCGTGTAGGAGATGCTGCGTCGTTCGACCTCGGAGCCGTCGAGGGCGACGAGCGCGAGGTACGCACTGGTCGGCTGGACGACGAGCACGAGGATCAGATGGTGCTCCGCGTCGATGCTGAGTGTGGTCGCGCGCTTGCCCCCCGTGCTCACCGCCTGCTCACCTTCGGCGATGAGCCGGTGCTCGATGAGTTCCGCGACGAGGGACGACGCGGTCGCCGCCGTGAGGCCCGTCGTCCGCGCGATGCCGGCGCGGGTCTGGGAACCAGAGGCCTGGAAGACCAGCTGCAGCGCCCGTCGCAGATTCGCTCGCCGAACCGCCGCCTGGGTGTCCAGCGCGTCGTCGTGGGTGAACATCTGCGAGTTCCTTCTCGGGGCCGAGGTGGCGTCGATTGACAGCGCGCGTACCGCTCCGTACGCTCGGTCCGTTAGTTTATTCATTGAACTTAGTCAGCCCGAGCGTCGATCGGGAGGAGCATCGTGCGCTACCCCCAGATCCTAGAGCGCCCCGCCGATCGGGCACGAGCCGCGCAGACACCGGGCAACGGTCACGCCCGCGGCATCCGGGAGCGCAATCGCGCCCTCGTCCTCCGCACGCTCATGGAGCAGGCGGCCCTGAGTCGCGCGGATCTGTCCCGCCTCACCGGCCTCGCCCGCCCCACCGTCTCCGAGGTCGTGCGCGACCTGCTCGCCGACGGCGTGATCCGGGAGAGCGGCCCGAGCCAGGAGTCCCGGCCGGGAAAGCCCGCCGTGATGCTCGAGTTCGACCAGCGCGCGGTCCAGGTCATTGCGCTCGACCTCTCCGCGCCCGACGACATCGTCGGCGCGCTGGCCTCACCCGACGGCCGCATCACGCACCGCCTCCACCGGCCGCGCACCCCGGACGTCGCCGGGACAATCGCCGGTCTCGTCGCCGAGCTGCGGGCCCTCGCCGACGGTCCCGCGCTCGGCATCGGCATCGGCGTGCCCACCGGCTCCTCCGCGCTGCTCGGTCTCGGACCGCGACTCGCGGAGATCCTCGACGCCCCCGTGCGGCTCTTCGACGACGCCGATCTCGTGGCCGACGCCGAGCAGCGGTTCGGTTCCGTCGGCACCGATTTCCTCCTCGTCCGCATCGGCACCCGCATCGGCACCGCGATCCGCGTCGTCGGCGACGACGGCGCCCCCGTGGAACGCTCCATCGGCGCCCGTGAGCTCGCGCACGTCGGTGCGGGTGGCGACCCCGGTGAGCTCTGCCTGTGCGGGCGCGACGGCTGCGTCCATGCGTGGGCCGCGGCTCCCGCGATCGCCCGGCGCCTGGAGACCCCGGGCGCGGACCGAGGGGCGGTGCGCGCCGCCGCCGGCGCCCGGCTCGGCACGTCGCTCTCGGTCATCGCCGCCGCCGTCGACCTGCCCACGATCGTCCTGAGCGGTCCCGACGAGATCGTCTCCCCGGAGTTCGTGGACGCGACCGCCGCCGCGGTCCGTGCCGCCTCGCACCCCTCCCTCGGACCGACCGTGGTGCCGAGCGCGCTCACCGACGCCGTCCTCCTGGGCGCGGCGACCCGCGTGGTGGCCGCCGAGTTCAGCCCGCGCTGACGGACGCGCCCGTCATCCGTCCCCTCCCGGCCGGGGAGGGATGGGAGACTCGATCCCGCGAGGCGGCCGTCCGTCGTCTCGATCCGTCCTGGGAGGAATCCGCATGAAGGCACTCGTGATCGGCGCAACCGGCAGCATCGGCGGAGTCGTCGCCGCCACCCTCGACGTCCGCGGACACGAGGTCGTGCGCGCCTCCCGCTCCGGCGAGCAGAGCGTGGACGTGACCGATCCGGCCTCCATCCGCAGCCTCTTCGAGCGGGTCGGCCCCGTCGACGCCGTCGTGGTCGCGGTGGGCTCGGTGCCCTTCAAGCCGCTCGCCGACCTCGACCGCGACGACTATCTGGCCGCCTTCACCGGGAAGACCCTCGCGCAGCTCGACGTCGTACGGGTCGCCCTCGACCACGTGACCGACGGCGGCTCCGTCACCCTCACCAGCGGCGTGCTCGCGCGGGAGCCGATCGCGACGGGAGCGGCGGCGGCGATGGCCAACGGCGCCCTGGAGTCGTTCGTGATCACGGCGGCGGCCGAGGCCCCGCGGGGGATCCGCATCAACGCGGTCTCCCCCGACGTGCTGGCGAACTCCCCCGGGTACTTCTCGACCTTCCCCGGCCACCGGCCCGTCACCGACGATGAGGTCGGCCAGGCGTACGTGCGCGCGGTCGAGGGGATCGTCACGGGGCGGGTGCTCACCGTCTGATGGCGCTCTCCCTCACTCCCGTCCCCGCCCTGGCGACCGAGCGGCTGGACCTCGTGCCGCTCGGACCCGAGCATCTCGACGGCACCTGGGCGGCCCTGCAGGAGCCCGAGGTGCTGCGGTTGACCGGCACCCACGCGCGCTTCACCCGGGAGGGCGTCGAGACCTGGCTCCGGTCGCTCGCCGACCGGGACGACCGGGCGGATTGGGCGATCCTCCGTCGCGAAGACGGCGCGCACATCGGCGAGGTGGTCCTCAGCGATCTGGACGAGGAGAACCTCTCCGCAGGGTTCCGCATCGCCCTCGCGGGGCCGCAGTGGTTCGGCGCGGGATACGGGACGGAGGCGACGCGCGCGGTCATCCGTCACGCCTTCGACACCGTGGGACTGCACCGGGTGGAGCTCGAGGTGTACGCGTTCAACCCGCGGGCGCAGCGCGCCTACGAGAAGGCGGGCTTCGTCGTCGAGGGCCGGCGTCGGGAGGCGCTGCGCTGGGACGGCGAGTGGGTCGACGCCATCGTCATGGGCATCCTCGCAGACGAGTGACTGCACGCCGGACGGGCGGGAGCGCAAGGGGGAGGCGGAGCACAGGTCCGTGACGGAGGATGAGGGCATGACCGACGCGCCGCTGTCTTCCCGTCCCTGGCTCCGCTCCTATGCCGAGGGCGTGCCGGCCGATATCGACGAGCCGACGCAGACCCTGCCGCAGATGCTGGCCGGCGGCATCCGGCGGTATGCGCGCCGCCCCGCCCTCGAGTTCTTCGGCGCCGTCACGACCTACCGGGAGCTCGGCGAGCAGATCGACCGCGCCGCGGAAGGACTCCGCCATCTCGGGGTCACGAAGGGCGACCGGGTGGCACTGGTGCTGCCGAACTGCCCGCAGCACGTCGTGGCGTTCTACGCGGTCCTGCGTCTCGGGGCGATCGTCGTCGAGCACAACCCGCTCTACACCGCGCGGGAGCTGCGCCACCAGTTCGAGGACCACGGGGCCCGCGTCGCGATCGTGTGGGACAAGGTCGCCGACACCGTCGCGGGGTTCCCCGACGACCTCCGGGTCGGCCACATCGTGAGCGTCGACCTCACGGCGGCGATGCCCCTGTCGAAGCGCCTCCTGCTGCGACTCCCGGTCCCGAAGGCCCGGGCATCGCGGGCGAAGCTGACCGGCACGCCACGCGCGCGGCACCTGACGCCGTGGAAGAAGCTCGTGTCGCACCGCCGGCTCCCCCGCCGCACCCCTGGGCCGTCGCTGGGCGACACCGCCGTCCTGCAGTACACGAGCGGGACGACCGGGATCCCCAAGGGGGCGATCCTCACCCATGCGAACCTGCGGGCCAACGCGATGCAGGGGCGGGCCTGGGTGCCCGGGCTCCGCGACGGCGAAGAGACCTTCTACGCCGTGCTCCCGCTCTTCCACGCCTACGGACTCACCCTGTGCCTCACGTTCGCCCTGAGCATCGGGGCGAAGGTGGTGCTGTTCCCGACGTTCGACCTCGGACTCGTGACCGATGCCGCCCGCACGAGCCCGCCGACCTTCCTCCCCGCCGTCCCGCCGATCTACGATCAGCTGGCCCGCGCGGCCGGACGCGGCACGGTGGACCTCTCCACGGTGCGGTTCGCGATCTCCGGAGCCATGAGCCTTCCCGTCGAGACGGTGCGGCGCTGGGAGGAGGCGACCGGGGGACTGCTCGTGGAGGGGTACGGGATGACCGAGGCCTCCCCCGTCGCGCTCGGCAACCCGATGGGCCCGACCCGGCGGCCCGGCACCGTCGGCGTCCCGTTCCCGAGCACCGAGATCCGCATCGTCGACCCCGACGACCCCGATGTCGACGTGCCCACGGGCGAGCCCGGCGAGCTGCTGCTGCGCGGTCCGCAGGTGTTCCAGGGCTACTGGGGTCGTCCCGGAGAGACAGCCGAGGCCTTGTTGCCGGACGGCTGGCTCCGCACTGGAGACATCGCCGAGGTCTCCGCCGACGGGTTCGTCACCATCGTCGACCGCCGGAAGGAGCTCATCATCACCGGCGGCTTCAACGTCTCACCCAGCGAAGTCGAGAACGCGCTCGAAGCGCACCCGGATGTCGTGGCGGCCGCCGTCGTCGGGCTTCCCCGGTCGAGCGGCGGCGAAGAGGTCGCAGCCGCCGTGGTCCTCCGGAAGGGTGCCGCCGACGACATGGAGGGCCTCCGCGACTTCTGCCGCACGCGGCTGACCGCCTACAAGGTGCCGCGCCGGATCACCGCCGTCGACGACCTCCCCCGGTCGCTCATCGGCAAGGTGCTGCGGCGAGAGGTGCGGGATCGACTGCTCGCCGCACGCGGGGCCTGACGCGCGGGCTCAGCGCCCCTCCGCGGCCTCGGTGTGGTGGCGGATGACCTCGGCCACGACGAAGTTGAACCACTTCTCCGCGAACTCCGGGTCGAGGTGGGCGTCCTCCGCGAGCGCGCGGAGCCGGGCGACCTGCTGCTCCTCGCGGTTCGGGTCGGACGCCGGCATCTCATGCTCGGCCTTGAGGTGGCCCACCTGCTGCGTGGCGCGGAACCGCTCCGCGAGCAGGAAGATCAGGGCCGCGTCGATGTTGTCGATGCTCGCACGCAGCCGGAGCAGTTCGGCCTTCGGATCCTCAGCGGCAGTCATGCCCCTACTCTAGAGCCGCAGATCACCCGGCTTCCGACGAGGGGCACCGCTATCGTGTGCTCATGAGCAACGACCAGTCGCCGGCCTCCGCTCCGCACGACGGCCAGCGCGGCCCCGCCCCGGACTCCGTCCCCGCCCCCGTCGACGCCGCGCTCGTCGGTGCCGCGGTGGAGGCGCCCGACGCCGTCGCGAAGCCGTCCGTCCCCGTGGTGATCGAGCCGACCACGCCGAGCCGCTCGTTCTGGACGCGGATCGATCGGCCGTTCGTCTTCGGGTTCCTCGTGACCCTCGGCGGTCTCGGGGCGATCGTGATCGGCAGCGCGCTCTACAGCCTCTCCACCGTCCTCATCTACATCGCCCTCGCCCTGTTCGCCGCGCTCGGCCTCGACCCGGCCGTCCGCTTCCTCGAACGCCGCGGCATCTCCCGCGCGCTCTCCGTCGTGGTGACGATCCTCGCTCTCATCGTCGTCGTCGCCCTCGTCCTGTGGATGATCGTGCCCATCGTCGTGGATCAGATCGCCGGGTTCGTGAAGTCGGTCCCCGGCATGATCGAGGACTTCACGAAGTCCGACCTCTACGCCACCCTCAACAACCAGTTCGGCGACCAGTTCCAGGACCTCGTCTCGGAGGTGCAGAAGTTCCTCTCCGACTTCGGAAACCTCGCGACGATCGGCGGCGGCGCGCTCCAGGTGGGCGCGTCCATCGCGAGTGGGATCTCGGGCGCGATCGTGGTGCTCGTGCTGACGCTGTACTTCCTCGCGACCCTGCCGGCCATGCGCCAGGGTCTGCTGCGTCTGGTCCCGGCCCGCGACCGCGACCGCGCCGGCGACATCTCCCAGCAGATCACCGACTCGGTGGGCGGCTACGTGATGGGGATGGTCGTCCTGGCCTTCTGCAACGCGACCCTCGCCCTCATCCTCTACACCGTGCTGGGCCTGCCGTTCCCGCCACTCATGGCCGCGATCGCCTTCTGCGTCACGCTCATCCCGCTCGTCGGCTCGGTGCTGTTCTGGATGATCGGCACCATCCTCGCGCTGTTCACGAACCCGATCGCCGCGCTGGTCTTCGCCGCGATCTACCTCGTCTACATGCAGATCGAGGCATACGTGCTCACCCCCCGGGTCATGAACAAGGCGGTGGCCGTGCCGGGCTCGCTCGTCGTCATCGGCGCCCTCGCCGGCGGCACGCTCCTCGGCCTGCTCGGCGCCCTCGTGGCCGTTCCCGTCACCGCCTCGATCCTCATCATCGTCAAGCAGGTGGTCGTGCCGAAGCAGGACTCCCGCACCTGACCCCGGGCCTCACCCCCGGGCACAACTTCGGAGACCCGGGGCGACACACCGTCAGCCGGGGGTCCTCCACGGCGTGTCTGGCGAGATCTCCGAAGCTGTGCACACCGGCAGGCGGGGACGACGAAGCGCCCGACCCCTGAGGGCCGGGCGCTTCGCGGGGAGACGACTCAGATGAGGTCGTTGTCCGTGAGCCACTGCTTCGCGATGTCCTCTGCCGACTTCTGGTCGACCGTGCTCTGCACGTTGAGGGCGACGAGCTCTTCGGCGGTCAGCTTGGCGCTGATGCCGTTGATCACGTCGGCGATCTCGTCGGCCACGTCGCTGGACGCGATGGGGACGACGTTGGAGGCGAGGATGATGTTCTCCGGGTCTTCCAGCGCCACGATGTCCTCGGTCTGGAATGCCGGGTCGGCGGAGTAGATGTCCGCCACCTGGATCTCGCCGGCGAGCAGCGACTCCAGCGTCGTGGGACCGGTGGCCGAGAACGCCAGGTCGACGCCGTAGACCTCCTTGGCCGCAGCAGGGCCGTACGGACGCTGCTCGAACTCGGGCGCCGCGCCGATCGTGACCGGGGTGGTGACGTTTGCGAGGTCGGCGATCGAGGTGAGGTCGTTCTCCTCGGCGAAACTCTTGAGCACCGTGTAGGTGTCCTGGTCGGATGCCTCCGCGTAGTCGAGCGCGGTGAGGCCGTCCGGGAGCGCGTCCTTCAGGGCGGCGTAGACGTCGTCCGGGCTGGTGGCCGTCGCATCCTTGTCCAGGTACTCGAGCAGGTTGCCCGTGTACTCCGGGAACAGGTCGATCGCCCCGGACTCGACGTCCGGCATGTAGGCGTCGCGCTGGCCGATGCTGAACTTCTCCTCGACGTCGAACCCGGCGGCGGTGAGTGCCTGGGAGTAGATCTCGGCGATGATCTCGTTGGAGTAGTACGCCTGGGAGCCGATGACGATGGTCTCGCTGCCGCCCGAGCCGGACTCCTCGGTCGGGGTGTCGAGGGGATTGCTACTGGAGCATCCGGCCAGCACGAGCGCGGCGGTGAGAGCGACGCCGCCGGCAAGGGCGAAACGAGATGTGCGTGCGGTGAACATGGGACTTCCTCTTCTCTGGGGGACGATGCTGTGGGTCAGGCGGTCGCGACCGCGCGAGCGGTCGACCGAGTTCGGCGTCTTTGCGGACGCGTGCGCACGCCGCGGGGCACTGCGGCGTGCTGAGCGAGAGCGAGCAGGAGGTCGACGAGGAGCGCCAGCACCGCGACGAGGATCGCGCCGCCGAGCACCTGATCGAAGCGGCGGAGGGGGAGACCTTGGATGATCGGCCATCCCAAGCCGCCCAGGTTCACGTAGGCCGCGATGGTGACGGTGGCGATGACCTGCAGCAGCGCCGAGCGGAGCCCGCCGATGAGCAGCGAGAGACCGAGCGGCACCTCGACCTTCCAGAACACCTGCCACTCTGTCATTCCCATGGCTCGGGCGGCATCGAGGACTCGGCGGTCGATCGCCTCCAGCCCGGTGTAGGCGCCTGCGAGGAGCGAGGGGATCGCCAGGAGGACGAACGTGATGACGGCGGCGACCGGTGTGCGGAGCACCCCGAGCAGCAGCACCAGGAGGATGAGGAGACCGAACGACGGGATGGCGCGTGCGGCACCGGAAATCGCTACGGCGACCTCGCGTCCGCGGCCTGTGTGCCCGATCAGCCACCCGAGCGGGACGGCGATGACCGCCGCGATCGCGACCGAGATCACCGTGTAGAAGATGTGCTGACCGAACAGCACCGGCAGCGCGTACGGGCCTGTCCAGCGGTCGGGTGAGAAAAGCCAGATGAAGGCATCGGTGAAAAGATTCATGCGGCCGAGCCCATCGCCGCCGTCCGGCTCACGGCGGCCTTGGTCGCCGTCTTCGTCGCCGTGCGCGTCCACGGCATCAGCGCGCGCCCGGCCAGCACGAGAAGAAGATCGACGATCAGAGCGATCACGACGACGGCGACGACGCCCGCGAACACCTCCTCGATGATGCGGCGCTGGAGGCCGTCGGTGAAGAGATAGCCGAGGTTTCGCACGCCGATCAGCACACCGACCGTCGCCAGCGAGATCGTGCTGACCGCGGTGACACGGAGCCCGGCGAGGATGACCGGTCCGGCGAGCGGGAACTCCACTGCCCAGAACCGTCGGAAGGCGGCGAAGCCCGTCGCGGTCGCGGCCTGTCGCACGTCGTCGTCGACCGAGTCCAGGCCGTCGGCGACGGCCCGGACGAGGATCGCGATCGCATAGATCGTGAGGGCGACGATGAGGTTCGGTTCGTTGATCGCGGAGTAGCCGAGCACCGCGGGAAGGAGGATCAGCAGCGCGAGCGACGGGATCGTGTAGAGCAGACCGGTCAGCGCGATGATCGGTCCCCGCACCAGCCGATAGCGCCATGCCACCCAGCCGAGAGGAAGAGAGAGGACGAACCCGAGCACGATCGGGATGACGCTCTGGCGCAGGTGAGCTGCGGTCAGATCGAGGATCAGCCCGAGGTTGTCGCCGACCCAGTTCACGGGGCCGCCTTCAGCGCGTCGGCTCCGTCGACCACGCCCTCCGGCGCATCGACGATCGCTCCCTGCGTGCGGCCCTCCGAGTCGACGACCACGGTCCCGCGCGGGGTCTGCTTGAGGTGCAGCGCCCGGCGGCCGCGGTCGGCTCCGATGAACGAGGAGACGAAGTCGTCGGCCGGGTTCTCGATGATCTCGCTCGGACTGCCCACCTGCACGATCCGGGCGCCCTTGTCGAGGATGACGACCTGGTCGCCGAGGAGGAAGGCCTCGTCGATGTCGTGCGTGACGAACACGACCGTCTTGTCGAGCTCGTGCTGCAGTCGCAGGGTCTCCTGCTGGAGGTCGGCGCGGACGATGGGGTCGACCGCGCCGAACGGCTCGTCCATGAGGAGGATGTTCGGATCGGCGGCGAGCCCGCGGGCCACCCCGACGCGCTGCTGCTGGCCGCCGGACAACTGGCTCGGGTACCGCTCGGCCAGCGCCTGGTCGAGGCCGACCGTCGTGAGCAGCTCACGGGCCCGCTCATGCGCCTCCTTGCGCTTCACCCCGTTCAGCCGCAGCACGGTGGCCACGTTGTCGATCACGGTGAAGTGCGGCATGAGCCCGGAGTTCTGCATGACGTAGCCGATGCGCCGGCGCAGCGCGACCGGGTCGCCAGACAGCACGCTCTCCCCGTCGATCTCGACCTCCCCCGACGTCGGCTCCACCATGCGGTTGATCATCCGCAGCAGGGTGGTCTTGCCGCAGCCGGACGAGCCGACGAACACGGTGGTCTTGCGGGAGGGCAGCACGAGGCTGAAGTCGTCGACGGCGAGCGTCCCGTCGGGGAAGCGTTTCGTGACGTTACGGAACTCGATCATGAGGGTGTCTCTCCGACGGTCGTGCGGACGTGCGGTCGTTCGTCGTGGCGGACTAGGCCGAGACCTCGACGCCCGGGGCGAAGGCGACGTAGCCGGAGAAGTCCTTGCCGACCCGGTCGAACGCCGACGGGTACGGGTGCGGGTACGACCACGCGAGATCCTTGTGCAGCTCTCCGTCGACCTGGACGGAGTAGTACTGGCACTCGCCCTTCCACGGACACGTGTACGGGGTGGGACTCTCGACGAGCGCGTCCGGCGCGACGGCTGCCGGCGGGAAGTACCAATTCCCCTCGATGCGGATGAGGTCGTCCTGGTCGGCCTCGGCGATGACGTTTCCTGCGAGTACAGCCTTCATGGTCCTGCCTCCTCGGATGTGGGTACGAGCGTATAAGACGGGTGCGACATCCGGCACCGGGTTGCGCGCGGGGTCGTCAATCTGGGACACAATGCGCGTTCTGTTCGTCACGCGTCTGGAATCGGATTGCCCGGATCAGGCGGAGTCGCGGCCGTAGCCCTCCAGGAGCCGCAGCCAGATCTCGCTGATCGTGGGGTAGGAGGGGACGGCGTGCCAGAGTCGGGCGATCGGGACCTCGCCGACGATCGCGATGGTCGCGGCCTGCACGAGCTCGGCGACCTCGGGACCGACGAACGTCGCACCGATCACGACGTCCCGGTCGGTGTCGACGACCAGGCGCGCCTGCCCGGCGAAGCCGTCCTCATAGAGGCTCGCGCCCGCCACCCACCCGAGGTCGTAGTCGACGACCTGGACCGCGGTGCCGGCCTCGCGGGCAGCGGCCTCGGTGAGTCCGACGGACCCGACCTCCGGGATCGAGAAGGTGACCTGGGGCACCGCGGCGTGGTCGGCCGTGGCGACGTGACGGCCCCAGGGCGCGTCGTCCACCGCGTCGCCCTGCGCCCGCGCGACGATGACGTCGCCCGCGGCACGCGCCTGGTACTTGCCCTGGTGGGTCAGCAGCACGCGGCCGTTGACGTCGCCGACGGCGTAGAGCCAGTCGTGCCCGGGGACGCGGAGGGTGTCGTCCGTCGCGATCCAGCGACCCGGCTCGAGTCCGACCGCGTCGAGCCCGATGTCGGCGCTGCGAGGAGAGCGTCCGGTCGCGACGAGCACCTCCGCCGCGGTCACCGTCTCCCCGTTGTCGAGGGTGATGGTCACCCGGTCCCCGTCGCGGTGCACCGCCGTCGTGCCGGTGTCGGTGCGGACGTCGACGCCGAGCTCACGTAGGCCGTCGGCCACGCGCTCTCCGGCGAAGGGCTCCATTCCGCCCAGCAGCCCGCTGCGGGCGAGCAGTGTCACCGACGAGCCGAGCGCCGCGTACGCGGTGGCCATCTCGACCGCGACCACGCCGCCGCCGATGACCGCGAGACTGTCGGGCAGCTCCTCGGCGCTGGTCGCCTCGCGGCTTGTCCAGGGCGACGCCTCCCGCAGGCCCTCGATCGGCGGGATGATCGCATCCGAACCGGTGCTGATGGCGACCGCGTGACGCGCGCGCAGCACCCGGGTGCCGCCGTCCTGGTCGGTCACCGTGACCTCGCGCTCCCCGGTCAGCCGGCCGTGACCCCGGGCGAGGTCGATGTGAGCGGATTCCAGCCACTTCACCTGTCCGTCGTCGGACCAGTTGCTCGTGAAGGAGTCTCGACGCTCGAACACCGCGCGCACGTCGAGCGAGCCGGTCACGGCCTGCGCAGCGCCGGAGACGTGCTGCGCGGCACGGAGCGCCTGGGCCGACCGGAGCAGCGCCTTCGAAGGCATGCACGCCCAGTACGAACACTCCCCGCCGACGAGCTCGCTCTCCACGATGATCGCGGTGAGACCGCCCTGCACGGCACGGTCCGCCACGTTCTCCCCGACCGGACCACCGCCCAGCACGATGAGGTCGTATTCGTCGGTCTTCTCGGCAGCAGTCATGCTCGCCCCTCTCGTGGCCGCGGCGGTCCGTGGCCCAGTCTCGCTCATGAGGAACGTCGAGTCACGGGTGAGTTGTTCCCGTCCGCCGATATGCCCGTCCTTCCCGACGTCGGGTTTCGGTTTCGGATCCGGGTCCGGATCCGTCGTTCCGGATGCACGACCTGGGGACGGCCGCACGAGAGGGACGAGACGATCCGCCGGCAGACGTGCCGCGGTCGTGCATCTGGAACATGGACGACCGGAGTCGACGGGACGGGCAGGGGCGGTCCGAGGGTCAGGCGACGACGGACGGGACGGGACGACGGTCGGCGAAGGCCCGGGGGTAGGCGCGACGGAGGGCCACGACGATGAGGGTGGCCACGGTCACCTTGATGAGGTCGCCCGGGAGGAAGGCCAGGGTCGAGAGCGCCGTGAGGTCGAGCGGCACGCCGGTGACGAGAGCCTGGACGGGGATGCCGAAGGCGTAGACGACGAGCACACCGCCGACGAAGGCCGCGAGCGCGGCACGCCACCAGGTCGGGCGACCGGTGCGCATCAGGAGTCCGATGACGACGACGCCCACGATCCAGCCGAGCAGGTACCCGGCCGTGGGGCCGACGAAGACCCCGAGACCTCCGCGTCCGCCCGCGAGGACGGGAAGGCCGACCGCCGCGAGCACGAGGACAAGGGCGACCGACCACGGCGCGGCCCGCGGGCCGAGGACGAGACCGGCCAGCATGACGGCGAGCGTCTGTCCGGTGATGGGCACCCCGCCGGGCAGCGGGACGACGACCGTGCCGAGCACGATGATGAGCGCGGCGAAGACAGCGATGCGGCCGAGGGTCGCGGAGGTGTCGCGGGGGGTGGATGCCATCGGGTGTTCCTTCCTGAACGGTGTTCACCTGAACACCGTTCACCAGGGTAGGGGCGCCCGTGCATCCCGCGCAAATCACTCCGCAGCGGGCTCCATGCTCCTCGTCCGCGGGGCGAGGACGGCCGCCGCCGCACCGATCACCGCGGCGAGCGCGAAGACTCCCGCGAACGCATCCACCCCGGCTACGGCCCCGAGCGTGACGAAGAGCGAGCCCGTGACGGCGAGGGCGAGCGCGCTCCCGAAGGAGTCGGCCACGGTCATGGCCCCGCTGTTGAAGCCCTGTTCCGCCGGGGAGGACATCGCGAGGACGAGCGCACTGGATCGCGGGCTCATCAACCCCATGCCCGCACCCGCGACGACCCAGGCGAGGGCGGCGAGCAGCGGGGTGGCCTGCGTGACCGTGATCACCAGGATCAGGGCGATCCCGATGACCACGAGGACCGTCCCCACCCGCACCGCGGTCACGCTCGACAGGCGCTCGCCCATCCGCCCCTGGACGGTCGCCGCCGCCGACCAGGCGAGCGCACCCCCGGTCAGCGCGAGCCCGGCGAGGGTCGGCGACAGCAGGTACCGATCGGTGAGCAGGTACGGCAGGTAGATCTGCGCCCCGAAGAACGCCGCCGCCCCCAGACCGCGCACCAGGATCACCGACGGCAGGCCCCGGCGGGCGACGAGCGCGCCCCGGGGAACGAGTGGGCGTACCGCCGAGATCGCGACCACCACCGCGGCCGCCGACAGGAACGGACCGGCGACCGGGACCTCTCCGACGAGGTCGAGGGCGAGCACGGCGGAGGCGGCGAGCACCGACCACCCCAGCCGCCCGAGAGCCCACGGCGTGGCGGCGTCTCCGCTGCGCGCGAGGCCGCGCAGGGCCGGGACGACCATCAGCAGCGCGAGCACGACGAGCACCACGACCCCGAGGAACACCCAGTGCCAGCTCCACACCTCCGTGACCGCACCCGCGATCGTCGGACCGATCAGCGAGGGGACGACCCACGCGGCGGCGAACCCCGCGAAGATCGCCGGATGCAGGGACGTCGGGTACACCCGGGCGACCACGACGTAGAGAGCCACCATGAGTCCGCCGTTGCCGAGCCCCTGCGCGAAACGGCCCGCGACGAGGACCTCCATGGTCGGCGCGAGCCCCGCGACGAGCAGCCCCACGGTGAACAGGGCGACGGAGGCGTACAGCGGCACCACGGGACCCCGCCGATCGGACCAGTTGCCGGCGACCACCATGCCGATCACGCTCGTCGCGAGCGGTCCGGCGAAGGCGAGCGCGTACAACCGCTCGCCGTCGAGGTCGGCGCTGACCGCCGGCATCACCGTGGTGACCGCCAGCGATTCGAAGGCGCCGAGGAACACGAGGGCGCACGCGCCGATCGTGATCCAGACGTACTCGCCGCCGAGGATGCGGGACGGGGCGGGCGTGGACGGCGCGGTGCGCCCGGTCTCGGTCGTCATGAGGACGACGCTAGAACCTCAAGAATGGTTGAGGTCAAGTCCCGGATGGACGCGGGTCCGGCAGGGAGTCAGCGCAGCGGGAGGATGCTTGTCGGCGCGGGAGCCTGCGCCTCGTGCCGGACTCCGAGCGGCGCTCCCGTCCGCTCATCGAGGTCGAGCAGCGTGACGGTGTCGGAGCGCTGACCGGCGACGAGGAGCTTGCCCTGGTAGACGAGGTGGTGTCGCGGCCAGTCGACTCCGGAGTCGGCGAGCGCGACCGGTTCCAGAGCCTCGCCGCTGCCGCGCACCCGCAGCGCCGCGATGGTGTTGCTGCCACGGAGGGCGGTGTAGAGGAACTGACCGTCCTTGGAGCGGGTGAGCTCGGCGGGGAAGTCCGCGCCGACCTGCGCGATGGGGCTGGCCGGAGCCGAGGAGACGACGCCCCAGGTGCCGTCGGCGGCGGCGGCGAGCGTGAAAACCTCGCAGGAGTACTCGGTCACGACATGCAGGTGCCCACTCGGATGCACGACCATGTGGCGCGGACCGGTGCCGCGCGGAAGCACGACCTCCTGGTCGAGGACGAGCCCGGGGCCCTGCAGGCGCCAGAACCGGACGAGATCGAAGCCGAGGTCGGTCGTCGCCACACGGCCGTCCGGCAGGAAGGCGGCGGCGTGCGCGTGAGATGCGCGGCCCGCGTCGCCGTACGGGTCGACCGCGGCGATGCCGTCCCCGGCGGGCGTGGCCGGGGCCGCCTCCGGATCACCGTCGCCGAACAGGGCGGCACGCAGGGCCGCGGCCGCATCCTCCTTCGCCGGCACGAGACGACCATCGGCGGTGAGTGCGAACCGGACGACCCGTCCGTCGCCGTAGCAACTGGCGACGAGCGTCCGGCCGTTCGGCGACACCGCGAGATGACAGACGCCGTCCCCCGTCGCCACCGGATCGCCGAGCGGCGTCAGCGCCAGCTCCCCGGTGCGCGCGAACGCCTGCACGGCGGCATCGCCCTCCAACGCCGCGTACACGACATCGAGGGACGGATGCGCCGCGAGCCACGACGGCGACGGCGTCTGCGTCACGGGTCCGCGGTAGGCGAGCGTCGCGGCCTCACGGCCCTCGTCGCCTGCCAGCACGCCGATCCCCTCGGCGGAGCCCTCCATCGCCGGGCCGTAGCCCCCGAGCCAGAACCGCGTCATGCCGGTCAGTCGAGCAGGTCGTGGCGCACGATCACCTGATCGCGCTCCGGACCGACGCCGATCACCGAGATGCGGGTGTTGCTCATCTCCTCCAGCGCGAGCACGTAGTCCTGCGCCGTCTGCGGAAGGTCCTCGAAGGTGCGCGCGGTCGAGATGTCCTCGCTCCAGCCCGGGAAGTACTCCAGGATCGGCTTCGCGTGGTGGAAGTCGGTCTGGTTCACCGGCACCTCGTCGAACCGCTCCCCGTCCACGTCGTAGGCGACGCACACCGGGATCTGCTCCAGGCCCGTGAGGATGTCGAGCTTGGTGAGCACGAGGTCGGTGATGCCGTTGATGCGCGTGGCGTACCGGGTGATGGGAGCGTCGTACCAGCCCACGCGGCGGGGACGCCCGGTCGTGGTGCCGAACTCGAAGCCCTGCTTGCGCAGCCAGTCGCCCTGCTCGTCGAACAGCTCGGTCGGGAACGGACCGGAGCCGACGCGGGTCGTGTAGGCCTTGACGATGCCGACGATGCGGTCGAGGGCGCCGGGGCCGACCCCGGAGCCGGTCGAGGCGCCGCCGGCCGTGGCCGAGGACGAGGTGACGAACGGGTAGGTACCGTGGTCGATGTCGAGCATCGTGGCCTGACCGCCCTCGAACACGACGACCTCGCCACGGCTCAGGGCCTGGTCGATGAGGTAGCCGGTGTCGGCGACCATCGGACGCAGACGCTCGGCGTAGGAGAGCAGGTCGTCGACGATCTCGTCGCAGGTGACGGCGCGGCGGTTGAAGACCTTCACCAGGAGGTGGTTCTTCTGGTCGAGGGCGCCCTCGACCTTCTGGCGCAGGATGTTCTCGTCGAAGAGGTCCTGCACGCGGATGCCGACCCGGTTGATCTTGTCCGCGTAGGCCGGACCGATGCCGCGGCCCGTGGTGCCGATGTTGCGCTTGCCGAGGAAGCGCTCGGTGACCTTGTCGAGCGTGCGGTGGTACTGGGTGATGATGTGCGCGTTCGCGCTGACCTTGAGCCGCGAGACGTCGATGCCGCGGGCGGACAGGGCCTCCAGCTCGGAGAAGAGCACCTCGAGGTCGATGACCACGCCGTTGCCGATGACCGGGTTCACGCCGGGCGACAGGATGCCGGAGGGCAGCAGGTGCAGGGCGTACTTCTCGTCGCCCACGACGACGGTGTGCCCGGCGTTGTTGCCGCCGTTGAACTTCACCACCCAGTCGGTGCGCTCACCGAGCAGATCGGTGGCCTTGCCCTTTCCTTCGTCGCCCCACTGCACGCCGACGATAACGATTCCTGGCATGGGTAACCCCTTGGCTTTCGCCGGGTTTGCACCGGCCGATGAGCTGGCCCTCTTCGGGCGCTCCCATCCTATCGGCAGGCCTCGGACAGCCCCCGGGAAGCTCGATACGGGACGGAATATGCTCCTGATCCGGCTGTCGGAAGCACGGTTTTAATCCCGCATCGTGCCGGGAGGGCGCGGTTCCCATCCCGCTACAGTGTCGACGGAGGTGGCGATGACGCGGTGGTGGCCCTACATCCGACTCGCGGCGGCGGCGCTCGCGGTGGCGGCGATCGTGGCGCAGCTCGTGCGCACGCTGGAGATCGCCCTCGCCGCGGACACCGCGTGGGGCGCGCACCTGCCCACCGTGTTCGCAAACTTCTTCAGCTTCTTCACGATCCTCTCCAACGTGCTGGCCGCGGTGGTGCTGGCCGTCGGCGGGATCTGGGCGCTGACGCACCGCGACGCGAGAGTCGAGCCGACGTGGCTGGCGACACTCCTCGTGTGCGCGAGCACCTACATGATCGTCACGGGCGTCGTCTACAACACGCTGCTCCGCGGGATCGCGCTGCCGCAGGGAGCCACGGTCGCCTGGTCGAACGAGGTGCTGCACGTCGTCATCCCGCTCGTCCTGCTCGCCGACGTGCTGTTCGCGCCGCGTCGTCGCGCACTCAGCTGGGGCACTGGGGGGATCGCCGCGATCTTCCCCATCGTGTGGGTGATCTACACGCTGCTCCGCGCGAACCTCGTGACCGCACCCGCGACCGGCAACCCCTGGTGGTACCCCTACCCCTTCCTCGATCCCGCGCTGAACGGCGGCTACGGCGGCGTCGCGCTCTGGGTCCTCCTCATCGCCGCGATCATCCTCGCCGCTGCCGCGCTCGTCGTGGGGATCGGGCGGCGTCGGGCCCGGCTGTGACCCACCCCTTCCCGTGCGCCCCACCCCCTTGCGAACGTGCGAAAAGGGGTGGGACGGCCGGAAGGGGGTGGGTCGGCGATCAGACGAGGAGCGCGTCGGCCTCGAGGTAGCGCTCGAGGGAGTCGTCGAGCTCGTCCAGCCACGGGGTGTGGTGTGCGGCGGCGAGCGTCCCGGTCATGACCGAGGGGTACACGCGGTCGCGGTAGCCCATGATGTCGGCCTTCTTGTCGTGTTTCCAGGCGAGGAAGATCTCCACGACGCGATCGAGGTCGAACGCCGGATAGTCGGTGCACTCCAGCAGGTCGCGGATGTAGTCGGCCTGGAAGCGGATCTCCGTCGCCGCCGAGTCGATCTCCGCGAACCGCTTCCGCCACGCGGCGATGGACGCGGCGCGCTCGCCCTCGTCGGGCAGGGCGATCCGGCCGAGGATGACGTCGCGCACGAACCACGCCTGCGCGTCGAACATGTTGAACGTGAACCACTGGTCCTGCGCGCCGAGGTAGGCCAGGCGTGGATTGCCCTGCCAGAGCACGCCCCGGTACAGCCCGTCGGGGTAGACGTTGTTCGGCGAGGACAGGGCGAGCTCCGCGGGCAGGAACGGGTACTTGTGCAGGTAGCCGGTGCAGAGGATGACCGCGTCGACCTCCTTCGAGGTGCCGTCGGCGAAGTGCACGGTGCGGCCCTCGAAGCGCTCGACGCACGGACGCTCCTCGAAGCCCTCTGGCCAGTCGTAGCCCATCGGCGCGGTCCGGTAGCTCGCGGTGACCGAGCGGGCGCCCATCTTGAAGGCCTGGCTGCCGATGTCCTCCGCCGAGTAGCTCGACCCGATCACGAGCACGTCCCGCCCGGCGAGGGCCTCCGCGCCCCGGAAGTCGTGCGCGTGGGCGACGGATCCGGGGAAGGTCTCGATGCCGTCGAAGTGCGGCACGTTCGGGAAGGAGAAGTGCCCGCTGGCCACGACCACGCGGTCGAACTCCTCCGTGGTCGTGCGCCCGGTCGGCAGGTGCTCGCTGGTGAGACGGAACACCTCACGGTCCTCGTCGAACTCCACCCAGCGCACCGCGGTCTCGAAGCGGATGAGGTCGCGCACCTGCGTCTTCGCGAGACGCCCGGCGATGTAGTCCCACAGCACCGGACGCGGCGGGTACGACGAGATCGGCCGTCCGAAGTGCTCGTCGAAGGTGTAGTCGGCGAACTCCAGGGCCTCCTTCGGGCCGTTCGACCACAGGTTGCGGTACATGCTGGAGTGCACGGGCTCGCCGTACTCGTCCAGCCCGGTGCGCCAGGTGTAGTTCCACTGGCCGCCCCAGTCGGCCTGCTTCTCGAAGCAGACCAGTTCGGGGATCTCCGCCCCCGCACGGGCCGCGGACTCGAAGGCCCGCAGCTGCGCCATCCCCGAGGGGCCGGCGCCGATGATCGCTACTCGTTCACTGTTCGTCACGTATCGTCCTCAAACTCTTCCGTCATGTATCGGGCGCAGCCGTATCCGGGAGAGGAGGACAGTTCTTCCCCGGTGGGAGCGGAACGCTCGACCCGCCCGGACAGTGGCTGCTCTTCGACGTTAGCAGTGCCCCGCGGCGACGCTGGCGGGAATGCGACGACGGCTGTCGCTTCCGCGCATCGCTGATGTCGGCGGCCGGTGACAGGATCGGACGGTGCGACAGGACATCAGGGCATCGGAGCGGCTCGACCCGCAGGGCTCGCCGGCGCGATCGCGCGGCGCCCTGGTCCTGCTCGCGGCAGCGGTGACGGTGGTGCTCTGGGCCTCGGCCTTCATCGGGATCCGGGGCGCGGGGCCGCACTACGACCCCGGGGCATTGGCGCTGCTGCGCATGGCCGTGGGCACCCTCGTGCTGACGATCATCGCGCTGCGGCACGGCATCCGGCTCCCGGAGCGCCGCCACTGGCTGCTGATCGCCGCGTGGGGTGTCGGATGGTTCTGCGTCTACAACCTGGCCCTCAACAGCGCCGAACGGACCCTCGACGCCGGGACCGCCGCGATGGTCGTCAACCTGGCGCCGCTCATGGTCGTCGTCTTCAGCGGTCTCTTCCTCCGGGAGGGATTCCCCCGCCCCCTCGTGATCGGCGCCCCCATCGCCTTCCTCGGGGTGGTCCTCATCGGCATGAACTCCACCAGCAGCACCGGCCCCGACCTCACGGGCCTCCTGCTGGCCCTTCTCGCCGCGGTCATGTACGCGGGGTGCACCCTGCTGCAGAAACACCTGCTCACCTCGGGGGTCGACGCCACCACGCTGACCTGGCTCGGGGCGGCCGCCGGCACGATCGCCCTGCTTCCCTGGCTCGGCGCGTTGATCGCCGACGTGCAGACGGCGCCCCTCGACGCGACGCTGTGGGTGGTCTACCTCGGCATCTTCCCCACCGCCATCGCCTTCACCACCTGGGCGTACGTGCTGCAGCGCAGCACCGCGGGGAAGACCTCCGCGACGACATACGTGGTCCCGGCCCTCGCGATCGTCCTGTCGTGGCTGATCCTCGGGGAGGTGTCCACCCCGCTCATGTTCGTGGGTGGCGCGCTGTGCCTGCTCGGGGTGCTCATCACGCGCATGCGCGGGCGGCGCTCGCGCTGAGCGCGCCGCCCGCGCGGGTCGAGGTCGGTCCGCGCGGATGCGATTACGCTGGTCGGCGGAGGGGCGCGCCGTGCGGGCCCGCGTGTGACCGAGGGAGACGAAGACCGATGACCGACGCCGACGCGCAGACCCCGCCGACGATCTCCGCGCCCCCGCCGCCCCCCGCGTCCGGCGCGCCGATCGCCGCCGCGGCCCCCGCCGCCGCTCCGACCGACGCCGAGATGGCGCGCGCCGGTGCCGTGCTGCAGACGATCTCCGACGCCTACTCCGCCAAGATGGTGGGCCAGGAACGTCTGCGCACCAGCCTGCTCGTGGCGCTCATCGCCGGCGGCCACATCCTCCTGGAGAGCGTGCCCGGCCTCGCCAAGACCACCGCCGCCAGCACGCTCGCCGACACCGTGAAGGCGAAGTTCAAGCGCATCCAGTGCACGCCCGACCTCCTGCCGAGCGACATCACGGGCAACCAGATCTACGACGCCGCGACGGGCAGCTTCCGGACGGTGCTCGGCCCCGTGCACGCGAACTTCGTGCTGCTCGACGAGATCAACCGCTCCAGCGCCAAGACCCAGAGCGCCATGCTCGAGGCGATGCAGGAGCACCAGACCACCATCGGCGGCGAGATCCACCCGCTGCCGAAGCCGTTCCTCGTGATCGCGACGCAGAACCCCATCGAGCAGGAGGGCACCTACGAGCTGCCCGAGGCGCAGATGGACCGGTTCCTCCTCAAGGAGATCGTGGAGTACCCGAGCCCGGCGGAGGAGTTCGAGATCCTCAGCCGCATCGACTCGGGCGTGCTCGACCCCGACCGGCACGTGCACAGCGCCGTCACGCTGGACGACGTGCACCTGCTGCAGGACGTCGCGAGCCGCATCTACGTCGACCCCGCGATCCGCAACTACATCGTGTCGATCGCGTATGTGACCCGGAATCCCGCGCCGTACATCGGGGACGAGCGCGCCCGCTTCATCAAGTACGGCGCGAGCCCTCGGGCCAGCATCGCCTTCCTCCAGGCCTCCCGCGCCCTCGCCCTCCTCAGCGGCCGGACCCACGTCCTCCCCGAGGACATCCGCGCCCTGCGCCACCTCGTGCTGCGACACCGCGTGCTGCTGACGTTCGAGGCCGACGCCGAGGGCATCCGCAGCGAGGAGATCATCGACCAGATCTTCGCCGCCGTGCCCACCCCCTGACCCGTCGACACGTCCAGGGATCCCGCGCCCGATGCCCAGCCTCATCACGCAGGTGAAGAGCAAGCTCTTCATCCACTCGAACCGCAAGTCGCTGCACGCGCTCGACGGCGCCTACGCGTCGTTGCTGCACGGGCGGAGCCTCGACTTCGAGGACCTGCGCAAGTACGAGTACGGCGACCAGGTGCGCGACATCGACTGGCGCGCGACGGCCCGCCTCGGCATGCCGTTGGTCAAGCGGTCACGGGCCACGCGTATGCACACGGTGATGTTCGTCGTCGACACGGGACGCTCGATGACCGCTCTCGCCGCGGACGAGCGCTCGAAGAAGGACCTGGCGATCCTGGCGACCGGAGCACTCGGGGTGCTGACACTCCGGCACGGCGACGACTTCACGGTCGTCTACGGCGACGCCTCCCGCGTCCGACGGCTGGCGCCGGGGCGCAGCGAAGGGGCCCTCGAACACGCGCTGCGGACGATCGACCGCGCGGTCGACGACGCGGCGGCCCCCAGCGATCGGGACGCCCTGCTGTCCTTCGTCACGCGGACGATCGCCCGGCGCATGATCGTCGTCGTGCTCACCGACGAGGCCCCCGTCACCACCGAGACAGAGCGCCTGCTGCGCCGCCTGCGCGTGCAGCACGACGTGCTCTGGCTCACCCTGCGCGACGCCGAACCGGTGCTCGACCACCGTTCCGCCCGGCTGCGCGCCGACGTCGACAGTCTCTGGGAGGTCCCCGATTTCATCCAGGGCGACCGCACGATCGTGAACGAGCTCCGTGCGCAGCGGGCGGCCGACGCCGCCCGGCTCGCCGATCTGCTCACGCGGATGGAGATCAGTCACGCCGCGCTCGACGGTCAGGACGACGCTGTTCCGCAGCTGCTGCACCTGTTGAACCGGAGGTCCGATGCCCGGTTCTGACGAGCTCTACCCGCCCACGCAGTACGGGTGGGGATGGATGCTGCTCGCCCTCGGCATCCTGGCCCTGCTGATCGTCGGTGCGTGGCTGCTGTTCCGGCTCACGCGCCCCCGCACCGCCGCCTCCGGAGCGTCCTCGGATGCCAGTCAGCCGTCCACGCTCGACGTGCTGTCCGCTCTGCGCTCGGAGTACCTCGACCGCATCGACCGCGTCGAGCACGACTACCGGGACCGCCGTCTCTCCGCGCGGCAGGCGAACCTGGAGCTGAGCCGCGTCGTGCGCACGTTCGTCAATGAGTACAGCGGCCTGGAAGCGCCGGTGCTCGCCCTCGACGACCTCGTCTCCCGCGGCGTGCACCCGGCGCTCATCGACGCGATGGGCCGCCACTACTATCCGAGCATCTTCCGGCAGGGACCCGCCATCGATCCGGTCGCCGGCGCCGAAGCCGCCAGGACGGTGGTGCGCGCGTGGCACTAGCGAACGTCTGGATGCTGGTCCTGGCTGCGGCGGTCGTCATCGTCGCGGTGGCGATCGGCCTCGCGGTCGGCCTGCGCCGTCATCGGGACCGGCGCGCGGCGGATACCGCTCGCGTGGCCAGGGCGGAGCGGCTGCGAGCGCTGCCGTCCTTCCGCCAGGCGCTGTCCCGTCGCGCCGTCGCTCTGACCGGCGTGCTCGCCCTCGGGGCGGTTGCCGCGCTGGCGGCCGGCGTCGTGGCCGCGCGTCCGATGTCCGCCCAGACGATCCAACCCGTCGACACGAGCCGCGACATCATGCTCTGCCTGGACGTGTCGGGTTCGATGTCGGAGGTCGACGTCGAGGTGCTCTCGGTGTTCGACGAGCTGCTCGACGGCTTCGAGGGCGAGCGCATCGGCCTGACGATCTTCAACAGCTCCCCCGTGCAGATCTTCCCCCTCACCGACGACTACGACTTCATCCGCGAACACCTGGCGAGCATGATGTCGAGCTTCGACTACGTGGACGAGATCCCGGAGCACTGGCTGGGCACCCTGAACGGCGACGGCGCCTCCCTCATCGGCGACGGACTCGCGGCCTGCACCATGGGCTTCGATCACCCGGACGACGACCGGTCGCGATCGGTGATCTTCGCGACGGACAACGAGATCAACGGCGCCTCGATCGTGTCGCTCGACGAGGCCGCGGAGTATGCGGCCTCGAAGGACGTGCGGGTGTTCGCGATCAACCCGGTCGAGGGCAAGGACGCCGACGTCAGCGCCGAGCTGGCCGCCGCCGCCGAGGCCACGGGAGGCGCCGCGTACGGGCTCCGCGACACGACGACGGTCGGGGACATCATCGACGAGGTCCAGAAACAGGAGGCCACGGCGCTGCGCGGCGAGGCGCAGGTGGTCTGGACGGACACCCCGAACCTGTGGATCGCCGTCCTGTCGGTCCTCGCGCTCGGCTTCGTCGTGCTGGTCTGGAGGGTGCGCCTGTGATCTTCCAGCCCGTGCTCCCCGTGTTCCTCATCCTGCTGCTGTGCGCCGGCGTCGCCGGCGTGGCCGTCTGGATGCTCGTCCGCGCTCCGCGTGCCGGGGGCGAGGTCGTGACCGACCGACGTGCTCTCGCCGTACATCGGTCCCTCTGGGCGCTGCGCCTCGTGATGGTGCTCGCCTGCGCCGTGATGCTGCTGCGGCCGGGGCTGCCCGGAGGCTCCACGCAGACCCTGGCGACCGACACCGACATCGTGCTCGTCGTCGACACCACCGCGAGCATCGTGGCCGAGGACTGGGACGACGGCTCTCCCCGCCTCGACGGTGTGCGCGCCGACGTGCGCGCGCTCGTAGAGGAGTACCCCGGCGCCCGCTTCGCCCTCCTCACCTCGGATGCGGCAGCCCAGCTGCGGATCCCGCTGACCACCGACACCACCGCCCTGCTCGGCTCACTCGACGTGCTGCGCCCCGAGGTCACGAGCCAGTCGCGCGGCAGCTCGATCGGCGTGGCCGCTCCGCTGCTGAGCGAGACCCTCGCCGCGGCGGCGGAGTCGTCGCCGGACCGTTCGCGCATGGTCTTCTACTTCGGCGACGGCGAGCAGACCACGGGGTCCACCCCGGAGTCCTTCGCCGACAGCGCACGCTACACCGACGCGGGTGCCGTCTTCGGGTACGGCACGACGGAGGGTGGTCCCATGCGCGTCACGACGGGCGGGCTCGACCAGAACGGCTCCGAGTACATCCAGTACCAGGGAGCGGACGCCCTCTCCGTCATCGACGAGGGGAACCTCGAGACGATCGCCGGGCAGCTCGGCGTCGGGTACGAGCACCGGGAGGCGGACGCCGCCCCGACCCTCCCCGCCGCACCGTCGAGCACCACCGCCTATGCCGACGCCGGCGAGGTGGGGAACGTGGTCGAGCTGTACTGGGTCGCCGCGCTGGTCGTCCTCGCCGCTCTCGGCGTGGAGCTCAGCCGCGCCACGATCCTGGTCGCGCGACTCCGAGGCCTGCGCGCTCCCCGCGCGGCGCGGCCCGCTCCCCTCGACACCCCCTGACAGCGCCCGAGACCCCGGGCATCCGTGCGGGCACGGCGTGTACTCCGCGCCCGGCGATGGTATTGTGTTACCTGCCGAGGGCTTCTGTGCCTTCGGCGGGGGTTCGTCGGTACGAACCGCCGCGGTCCGAGCATCTCTGGGGGAGCTCTCGCGGTCGATCGTCCGACGATGTCGTGCCGACGTGGGGTCGGCCATGGAATGACTGGGGAACACACATGGGGAAGAGTGCTGTCTGGAAGCGCGCGCGCACGGGCGTGGCCGGAGCCATCGCGGGGGTGATGGTAGCCGCCGGGCTGGTCGCCCTCGGTGGGGGTGCCGCCGCGGCGGCGGCCGCCGACGATCCGGGGGGGCTACCTCCGCTGTTGCAGCGGGACGAGAACGTCGTCACGTCCGATCCGATCCCGACCGTGCAGATCGACAACGGGTACGTGTGGGCGCAGACGACGATCGGGTCCATCGTGTACGCGGTCGGCAAGTTCGACAACGCCCGCGAGCCCAAGGCCGCTCCGGGGACCGCGCTGACGGCTCGCTCGAACGTGCTCGCCTACAACATCGACACGGGAGCGCTGCTGCCGTTCGCCCCGCAGGTCAACGGCGTGATCAAGGCCGTCGCCGCCTCGCCCGACGGGTCTCGCATCTACATCGGCGGCTCGTTCAACAAGGTCAACGGCAAGGACCGCTGGAACATCGCCGCGATCGACGCGAAGACCGGCGAGCTCGTCCCGGGCTTCGTCCCCTCCATCGGCGGATCCGGCGTCTACGCGCTGGCGACGTCGGGGACGACCGTCTATGCCGGCGGCCTCTTCACCCAGGCCAACGGCACGCCGCGGAAGAACCTGGCCGCGTTCGACACCACCAACGGCGCGCTCCGGCCCTGGGCCCCGAAGACCGACCTCCAGGTCGACGCCATGGTCATGGATCCGGCAGGCGAGGACACGATCATCGGCGGGCGCTTCTCGCAGGTCAACGGCAACACCGAGATGCGCGGCAGCGCCTCCGTCGACAAGACCACCGGAGCGCTGAACACCGAGTGGGAGTTTGCTAAGACGGTCAAGAATGGCGCGGGATCGGGCATCTACGCCGGCAAGGCCGGAACCTTCGGTCTCGCCACCGACGCGACCGGTGTGTACGGCACCGGCTGGGGGTACGCCGACGCGGCGACGGGCAATCTGGAAGGCACCTTCGCCGCCGAGGCCGGCACCGGAAAGGTGCGCTGGATCGCGGACTGCCTCGGCGACCATTACGGCGTCTACTCCACGGGTAAGGTCGTCTACACGACCAGCCACACGCATTCATGCGAAACTCTGGGACTCCACCCGGAGCAGGGTCCGCGCGTCCACCGGTACTCCGAGGCCTACACCGCCGATGCCAGGGGGACGCTTGCTCCGCAGCCCACGGCACCGGGCCGCAAGGACTGGGGTGGCACTCCGGCACCGTCGCCGTACGCCTGGTCGCCCGACTGGGCGGTCGGCACGACCACCGGTCTGGGCCAGGCCGGACTGTCCATCACCGGCACCGGGAACATGGTCTCCATCGGCGGCGAGTTCCGCTCGGTCAACAACGGACAGTTCGAAGGACTCGTGCGATTCTCGACGACTCCTCCCGGCGGCCCGAAGGACGGACCCCGCCTCTCCGGCGACAAGTGGGTGCCGACAGCGACTTCGCTCACCCCCGGGCGTGTGAAGGTCTCGATCCCGTCCAACTGGGACCGGGACGACCTCACGCTCACCTATGAACTGCGCCGCGAAGGCTCCACCGCGCCGCTGTTCACCACGAAGGCGGACTCCACCTGGTGGAACCTGCCCGCCATCACCTTCGAAGACACGGCTCCGGCCGGTTCGCAGCAGAGGTACACGTTCACAGCCACGGACGGCAACGGCAACACCGTCACAAGCAAGACGGCGACCATCACGGTGGCTGGTTCGACACCTCCGTACTCCGACGCCGTGCTCGCTGACGGACCCCAGCTGTACTACCCGTTGGGAACCGTCGCGCAGGATGTGGCAGGTACGAACAACCCCATCTTCCGCTCAGGAGCGACGCCTCAGTCATCAGGCGTGCCGAAGGGCGTGGCCGGGGCGACATCCCTCGACGGGACAGAGACCGGACGAGTCGACACGACCACGAAAGCCGCGGCGCCGTCATCGTTCTCGGCCGAGATGTGGTTCCAGACCTCGACGACAGCGGGCGGCGTGTTGTTCGATTTCGAGAGTTCGGCCGCTGGCTTCTACTCGAGGAACTACGACCGAACCGTCTACATGTCAGACGATGGCCGCCTGAACTTCGGGGTCTACAACGACGGCACCAAAGTGCTCACGACCGCGACGGCATACAACGACAACCGCTGGCATCATGTCGTGGCGTCGGTGAGCCCCGAGGGAATGAAGCTCTTCATCGACGGGAAGCTCGACGGCCAGCTCCCTAACGTCACCAAAGCGCAGGACTTCACCGGGTTCTGGAAGATTGGCGGTGGCCGGCTGAAGGGTTGGCCGAATGCGCCGACCAAGACTCTTGCCGCCCCTGCCAACCTTGCCGGCGATGCCCACCTCGTCGGCAAGGTCGATGAGTTCGCGGTCTACCCGTACGGACTGAGCGCCGCACAGGTCAAGACCCACTACGCCGTCGGCACGGGCTCCACGGCTCCGGTTGCCGCCTTCACGGCAGCCGTCACCGGGCTCGACGTCGCGTTCGACGCGAGCACCTCCGTGCCGCCGGGGACCACCACGATCTCGGACTATCGCTGGGACTTCGGCGACGGTACGACCGGTACGGGCAAGACGCCGTCGCACGCCTACGCGAAGCCCGGCACGTACGCGGTCACGCTCACGGTCACCGACAGCCAGAACCTCGTGGGATCGGTCACGAAGAAGATCGTCGTGCAGGGCGCGAACACCCTGCCCACGGCCTCGTTCACGCTCTCGGCCTCGGAGCTGACGGTGTCGGCCGACGCGTCGGCATCGACGGACGCCGACGGCACCATCCGCAGCTACCGCTGGGACTGGGGTGATGGCACGACCGGTGACGGAGCATCGGCGACGCACACGTACGCGACGGCCGGGACGCGGACCGTCACCCTCACGGTGACGGACGACATCGGCGGCTCTGCCACGACCACGCGGGAAGCCGTGGTGGCGGAACCCGCGCCGCTCGCGAGCGACGAGTTCGACCGCACGGCCGGTCCCGGCTGGGGTGAAGCCCTCACGGGCGGAGCGTGGAAGATCGCCGGCGGGTCCGCAGCCGCGGCCAGCGTCGCCGACGGCTCCGGACAGCTGAAGCTGGCCGCAGGGGGCACCCGTCACGCGACGCTGAACGCCCCGTCGGTGCCGGACCCGGCGCTGGAGACGACCTTCCGCGTCGATCAGCCGTCGAGCACAGGAGGCTCCTACATCGGGGTCATCGCCCGAGACTCCTCCGCGGGTCGCTACCTCGTCCGCGCCTGGCTCCGGCCGGACGGCACGGTCTGGCTCGTGGCCCACCGCGACGGCACCGTCCTCGCGACCCGGGCACTGAACGGCGTCACGGTCACCCCGGGCACCGCCTACACGCTCAGGGCGGCCGTGACGGGGACGGACAAGGTCTCCCTCGTCGCGAAGCTCTGGGCGAGCGATGCCGCGGAGCCCGCCGACTGGCAGCTCCGAGCGACCGACACCACCCCGCTGCCGGCGGGTGGCGTGGGCCTGAGCGGCAGCCGCTCCGCGAGCGCGACCGCGCCGCTCGGCGTGGCCTTCGACACGTTCCGCGTCACGGCTGCGCAGTAACCGGACCGCACACGCGACGGACGCCGACCTCGATCAGTTGGGGTCGGCGTTCGTCGTATCGCCGTACCCGTCGCGCCCGATCGTCGCGGATAGGATGTTCAGACGCCGACGACAGGGGAGGAGGTGGGTCGTGACGCCTGCGCAGGACGACGCCGCCGCAGCCCTCCTCCGCTCGAACCGCCGTCGGCGCCTCATCCGCCGCTGGGTCGCGATCGGGACGATCCCGCTCACCCTCGCTGCGCTGCTCTTCGTGGGCAAACTGCTGAGCATGTACGCGTTCGCCCACCAGGCCATCACCGCGTACGTCATCGACGACTTCGCCGGCTCCGAGGCCTCGGCGCGCGGACAGGACGTCCTGAACTGGTTCGAACCGTACAAGGCGCCGTACAACGTCGGCACCGCACTGGCCGGCGCCGAGGAGCTCCCTGCCGCCCGCGCGGAGCTGGAGCGCTCACTCGACCTCGCGACCGGGCTCGAGGTCTGCCCGGTCCGGGTCAACCTCGCCCTCGTCATCGAGCGGATGGGCGATGCCGCCAGGGCCGAGGGAGACGGCGCCGCCGCGACGGCTCTCTACGGCGAGGCGCTGACGATCACCGTCGAGACTCCGGAGGAGTGCCACAGCGAGGAGGCGCAGCAGCAGTCTCCCGATCCCGAGCGCGACATGACGGACACCCTCGACAGCACCGAGGACCGCCTCAAGCAGAAGCAACAAGAACAGGAGCAGCAACAGCAGCCCCAGGAGCAGCAGGAGCAGCAGGAGGAGCCGCAGCCGTCCGAGGACAAGCTGCAGGACCTCCAGGACAAGCTCGAGCAGGGGACGCAGGAACGCGATCAGCAGCAGGGCGACGAACCCGGCGGCACCGGAGCGGACAAGCCGTGGTGAGCGATCGCGAGCGACAGCGCGCCCGCTATGTCGGCGGCACCGAGGGCGCCCCGCCGGTCCCGCCGCCCGGGGGGTACCGCGGGGCCCGGCGACAGCAGCCGGTCGGTCCCACGCCGCCCGTCCCCTCCCCGCTGGCGACCGAGGAGAAGAAGCCCGCGGCGAACGCCCTCGGCTGGATCGCCCTGGTGGCCGCCATCCTCTTCGTCCTGATCCTGTTCGGCACGCTCGTGGCCGGCGGCACCGACCTGCTGTACGGGGTGACGATGATCACACTGCAGCTCGTGGTGCTCGGCGCGATCGTCGCCGCGCTGTTCACCACCGGCGGGCGCCGCCTGGGCATCGTCGCCCTCGTCCTGACCGTCCTGTTCAACGTCGCGACGGTCGGGGGGCTCAGCGCGCTGCGCACCTCGGCATCCGGCAACTACGAGGGCGTGAAGACCGCGGAACAGCGACACGCGGAGGCCTACCCGGGGATCAAGGGCACGGCCCCGCAGGAGGCGCTCACCCAGCAGTCCCTGGAGGAGGTGCGCGCCGAGGCCGACGCTCTCTTCACCGACATCCGGGAGCGGCTCTCCGCCGACTTCGGGTTCACGTGGGTTCAGGTGGGCGACGAGGACCTCCGGCCGGAGCGCAACGGCTACGGCGGGGAGTCGATGCTGTCCGAGTACACGACCGCGGCCTGGGCGACCGAGCAGCCCGTGCAGGGCTATGCGCGCAAGCTCGAGGTGATGGCCGCGATCGACGAGGTCGTGGCAGCCCACGGCCTGTGGAATCTCTACTCGTTCAACGACCCCGCGAACTCCGGCATCGACCCGTCCATGATCGCCAAGCTCTACGGCAGCGACGACCCGCAGATGCAGACGACATGGGAGTACTACACGGAGAACTACCCCGACCCCTTGCGCTTCTACGCCAACATCTACGATCTGTCGAACGATGCCGACGGCGGCTTCCGCACCTCGCGGGAGGCGCAGAGTGCACGCACCGGCGAGCCGGTCGAGGGGCTCCAGCTCGTGGTCATCGCCGGCAAGGTGCTGAGCGAGGCCGACCGCGCGGAGTTCGAGGAACGACTGCAGGACTACCCCGGCTTCGAGTGACCACCCGCCCGGCGCGAGGATGACGGGATGAGCTCACCGTCGAGCTGGAGGCATGGTCGTCCTGACACCTCACCGGGTGATTCCGATCCGGTGCCCTCGATGATCTGCGGCGCCGTGGCTACACTGGCGGCACACGGGGAGGGAGTGTTCGCATGATCAACGAACTCGACGAGCAGCAGTCGTACGAGTTGCTGGCGACCACCACGGTGGGCCGCATCGGATTCGTCGACGAGGGCCTGGTGCAGATCCATCCGGTGAACTTCGTCGTCTCGGGGCACGAGCTGCTCCTGCGCACGTCACCGGACGGCCACCTGGCGGCCCTCTCCCGCGAGTCGGCCGAGGTCTCGTTCGAGGTCGACTACCACGATCCGATCGGCGGCCTGGGCTGGAGCGTGCTGATGCACGGTGTCCTGTCGCAGGTACCCGAGGAGCACGCGGCCGCGGCGTCGGCGCGGGTGCATCCGTGGGCCGGAGAAGACCGGGATCTCCCGCTGTCGTTCCGCATCGAGCGCATCACGGGGCGCAGCGTCCGTCGCGACGCCCGCAACAGCGGCCTCTGAGCCGGCCCAGCCGCCGATCCGTTCAGGACGCGAAGGCGAGACCGGCGGCGAGCGCGAATCCGAGGACGGTCGCCAGCCCCGTGGACTCCTTCGCCTTCGACTGCGCCTCCGGGACCATCGAGTCCACCAGCATGACGAGCAGGGCGCCCGCGGCGAAACCGCTCGCCCCGGAGCGGAAGACCTCGCCGGTCACGCTGGCCAGCGCGAAGCCGGCGACGGTGGCCGCCGCGCACAGTACGGCGACTCCGGCCCACAGCAGCAGCACCCTGCTCCGTCGCATGCCACCGTCGAGCAGGTCGGCGGCGGAGCCGATGGACTCCGGGAGGTTCGAGACGAGGATGGCGACGACGAGCGCGATGCTCACCGGCTCCCCCGAGGCGAGACCGATGCCGAGGACGAGCTGTTCCGGGATCCCGTCGAGGAGGGCCCCCACCGCGAGCTGACCTCCCCCGGCCTCGCCCTTCTTCCTGGCGGCCCTGGCGTCGAGGATGCGGGCGGCGATGTAGTAGCTGAGGGCTCCGAGGGCGACGCCGGTGACGAGCGGGAGGGGACCGCCGCGGTCGAGCCCCTCCTCCCAGAGTTCGAACGCGATCGAGGCCATCAGCGCTCCGGCGCCGAACCCCAGGACGACGCCCAGCCACCGCGGCGGCCAGGTGCGCAGCATCGCGAGCACCGCGCCGACGAACAGCGGAGCCGCCGCGACGGCTCCCCACAGAATCGCTCCACCCATGTCCGACCTCCCGTGCGCCCACTCTCTCACTTCACGCAGCCGACACTCGTGCCGCCCATCCGAATGGTATTCTCTCGGCATGAAGGCAACCATGGACAAGGCAGGTCGAATCGTGATCCCTGCCACACTCCGCGAGCGTGTCGGATTGGTTCCCGGCCCGGTGGACCTCGTCCTCGACGGCAACGGCATCCGGATCGAGATCGAGGCCCCCGACAACCTCGTCGAGAAAGACGGCCGCCTCGTCGTCCGCTCTTCCGGCTCCACCCTCACACCCGATGACGTTCGCGAGCTCCGCCTTGCCGACCAGCGCTGACTTCGTCCTGGACACGAGTGCGGCGGTCGCTCTTCTCGTGGAAGACCACACGGCGCACGGCGCGGTGCAGACCTTCTGCGCCGGTGCGACCCTCGGCCTCGCCGGACACGCCTCGGCAGAGACGTACTCCGTCCTGACCCGCCTGCCACCGCCCGATCGACTGACCCCGTCGGCCGCCGCGCTCGCCATCCGCACCGCCTTTCCCCGTTCGGTGTCACTCTCGGAGCACACCGCGCTCACCGCCGTCGATGTTCTCGCCGACGCGGGGATCTCCGGCGGGGCGGTCTATGACGGCCTCGTCGGCCTCGCCGCACGGGATGCCGGTGTCCCGCTCGTCACGTGCGATCGCCGCGCGCTGGGCACCTATGCGGCGCTGGGCGTCATGACGCGGCTCGTCTGAGGCGAGACGGGACGACACGCCGCCGCCGATAGACTGGGAGCCATGTCCAAGGTCCTCCAGTCCCTGCCCGTCGGCGAGCGCGTCGGCATCGCCTTCTCCGGAGGACTCGACACCTCCGTCGCCGTCGCCTGGATGCGCGACAAGGGCGCTGTGCCCTTCACCTACACCGGCGACCTCGGGCAGTACGACGAGGACGACATCGCCTCGATCCCGGGACGCGCGCTGGAGTACGGCGCCGAGGCCTCGCGCCTCATCGACTGCAAGACGGCGCTGGTCGAGGAGGGCTTCGTCGCGCTCTCCTGCGGCGCCTTCCACATCCGCTCCGGCGGCAAGACCTACTTCAACACCACGCCGCTCGGCCGCGCGGTCACCGGGACGCTGCTCGTGCGCGCGATGCGCGAGGACGGCGTCGACATCTGGGGCGACGGCTCCACCTACAAGGGCAACGACATCGAGCGGTTCTACCGCTACGGTCTGCTCGCCAACCCCCGCCTGCGCATCTACAAGCCCTGGCTCGACGCGGACTTCGTCACCGAACTCGGCGGTCGCCAGGAGATGAGCGAGTGGCTCGTCGCGCACGGCTTCCCGTACCGTGACTCGGCCGAGAAGGCGTACTCGACGGACGCGAACATCTGGGGCGCGACCCACGAGGCGAAGACGCTCGAGCACCTCGACGTGTCGCTGGAGACCGTCGACCCGATCATGGGCGTGAAGTTCTGGGACCCGTCCGTCGACATCGAGACCGAGGACGTCTCGGTGACGTTCGAGGGCGGCCGTCCGGTCGCGATCAACGGCGTCGAATTCAGCGACCCGGTGGCCCTGGTTCAGGAGGCGAACGCGATCGGCGGGCGGCACGGCCTCGGCATGAGCGACCAGATCGAGAACCGCATCATCGAGGCGAAGTCGCGGGGGATCTACGAGGCTCCGGCCATGGCGCTGCTCTTCATCGCGTACGAGCGCCTCGTCAACGGCATCCTCAACGAGGACACCCTCGCCACGTACCACGAGCAGGGTCGCCGCCTCGGCCGCCTCATGTACGAGGGCCGCTGGCTCGAGCCGCAGTCGCTCATGCTCCGCGAGTCCATCCAGCGCTGGGTCGGCTCGACGATCTCGGGCACCGTGACGATCCGCCTGCGCCGCGGCGACGACTGGACGATCCTCGACACGGTCTCCCCGAACCTGTCATACGGGCCGGAGAAGCTGTCGATGGAGCGCGTCGGCGACGCCGCCTTCGGCCCCGTGGACCGGATCGGTCAGCTCACCATGCGCAACCTCGACATCGCCGACTCCCGCGCGCGCCTGGAGCAGTACGCGGGCCTCGGCCTCGTCGGCGGCGCGACGGGTGAGCTCGTCGGCCGGGTGACCGCCGGCGAGTCCGCCGAGATCACCGAGTCGGTGCACGGCTCGATCTCGGAGGCCGACGAGAACCTCGCGGACGCCGTCGACACCGCTTCCGAGCGCGCGGCCTTCGACTCCGGTACCGACTGAGCACGCGGGGCGGGCTCCCGGTCACCGGGCGCCCCCCGCGTCCGGCGATCAGGACGCCGCGGCGAGCGGACGCGCCGGCGTCACCGCGCGGTCCACGATTCCCGGCAGCACGTCGTCGAACAGGTCCATGAGGGCGACGCGCATCGCCGTGGCGTCGCGTTCGGAGAGCACGACGGCGATCCGGGCGACCGACGTACGCACATCCGTCCAGTCGAAGACGCTCCCGGCACGACGGGCGACGCACTCGAGAAGCGTCCCCAGGCTCCCGACCAGCTCAGCCCGCTCCGTGTTGCCCTCGATCCGGGCGAAAGCGACGGCGAGAGCGCGCAGGCCGCCACCGAAGGCCGAGCCGTCGCGCCACCGCACCGCGAGCGCCACATCGTCGACGAGCTCGTCCAGATACGCGAGGTCGTCGGTGCGGAGCAGTGCCATCGTGCGGCGGACCGAGCCGATCCAGACGTCACCGAACAGGGCCACCACATCGCGCGCTCGGTCTCCATCGAGCGCGGTCACCCACCGCGTGCCGTCGCGGCGCACCGCGATGAGGCCGGCGGCGGCAAGGCCGTCCAGGGCCCGGAGGACCTCTGCCGGCCCGGCACCGAAGGCTGCCGCGAGCCCGCGCTCGTCCACCCGTGTCCCCGGAGCGAGCGCGCCCGAGACGATCGCATCGGTCAGCCTGCCCTGCAGACCACCGTGCCGATCCCCCGCCAGTGCCTCGCTCCCGGCAGGCACATCGTTCTTCTTCTCGATCATGGCGTCCCCCGCCGTTCCATGACCGATCCCGCCGGAGTCCCGGTCCGGACCGGTCTCTCCTCTGAGAATGCGCCGAAGCGCGACGCGTAACATACCACGGTCCGCCCCGGAGGAGCCTCGACGGCCGGCCGCGGGAGCAGCAGACTGCGAGGTTCCTGAATTATCTTGCACAGCCTTGTGCACGTTATTACCATGGACGGATGACCACTCGCGCTCTTCGTCGCGACGCCGCGGAGAACCGCGCCGGCATCCTGTCCGCGGCCCGCAGCGCCCTCGCCACCGACCCGCACGCCTCCCTCGACGCGATAGCCCGGGCCGCGGGCCTGTCCCGCCGCACCCTCTACGGGCACTTCGAGGATCGGGACGCTCTGATCCGGGAACTCGTCTCCAGCGGCGCCCAGCGCTTCAACGCCATCGCGGCCTCCATCGACGAGCCGGACGCCCGCCTGGCCCTGGCCCGACTGGCCGCCCGGCTCTGGGAGGAGGCGGCGCACATCCAGGTCGCCGCTGCGCTCGCCCTCGACGAGGCGCTTGTGGAGCACACCGCCGCGGCACTCGCGCCGCTGCGCCGGAGTGTCGCCGCCCTCGTGCGGAGGGGGCAGCAGGACGGCAGCTTCCGGGCGGACCTCGCCGGCCCCACCCTCGCCCGGCTGATCGAGGAGATGGCGCGCACCGTGGTCTCCCGCACCGACGTGCACAGCAGCGGCGCCGAGGACCTCGCGGTCCGGGCCGTGCTCAGCATCGCCGGACTCTCCTGGCGCGAGGCGGACGAACTGCTGAGCGCCCACCCGGACATCGCCGCCGACCACGAGGAGGTCCGCGCATGAGGATCACACTGCACGACGTCAGCAAGGGCCGCGCCGGCCAGGCGCTTCCGTCCATGAGTCTCGAGTTCCACTCCGGCGCCGTCCGCTACGCGCTCGCGGAGACCGAGCAGCGGCCGACCGTGCTCGGCCTCATCGCGAGCGGGCGGATGCGCCCGGACACGGGCCGCGTCACGATCGACGCGGCGGCGAGCCCGAAGGAGCTGCGGCGCCGCGTCGCCCTCGTGGACGCCCCGGACGTCAGCGACCCGCACCCGGACATCACCCTGGCCGGGGTGGTCGGCGAGGAGCTGATGTTCGCCGGACGCGGCGCGACCCCGCTCCACGCCCGCCGCTGGCTCGCGCGGGTCGGATACCAGGAGCTCGCCTCCGTCCCCATCGGCTCGGTCGACCCTGCCGCCCGCGTGCGCATCCTGTGCGAGCTCGCCGTGCTCCGCGAAGGCGTCGAGGGCATCGTCCTCGTCGCCCCGGATCGTCACGGCGGCAGCCCGGACGGATGGTGGCGCATCGCCGCCGAGTTCGCGGACCGCGGGTACGCGATGCTCGTGATCGTCGGCGGTTCCGCCGCCGTCGCCCTCGAGCGTATGCACGAGTTCGATGCGATCAACGCGTCCGGACCGATCGAGCCCCTGGTGCTCGAGCGTCCGGAACCGACCGACGACCTTGAGGAGAGCGAACCCACGACCGACGACGAACCCACGACCGACGAGGAAGGAGAAGCGCGATGAAGGTTCCCGCCATGATCGCCGCCGAGCTCCGCCGCCTGACCGCGAGCCGGATGGGCATCCTCGCCCTGGTGGCGCTGATCTGCGTGCCGATCCTCTACGGCGGCCTCTACCTCTGGGCGAACCAGGATCCGTATGCGAAGTTCTCCGAGGTCCCCGTGGCCCTCGTGGTCGACGACGAGGGCGCTCCCGCCCCGACGACCGGCACGCAACCGGCGACCGATGAGACCGTCAACTACGGCGAGGACGTGGCGGAGAACCTCATCGAGGGGAACGCCTTCGACTGGCAGCGTATGACCGAGGACGAGGCCGCCGATGCGCTGCGCCACGGCGCGGTCGATTTCACCGTGACGATCCCCTCGGACTTCTCCGCCGCCCTCACCTCCGCCGCGGGCGACGATCCGCACCAGGCCAGGATCGAGCTGGAGACCAACGACGCGAACAACTACCTCGCCTCGTCGATGGGATCGCAGGCCGTCGAGAAGATCCGCAGCTCCGTCGCCGAAATGGTCGGCAGCGAGGCCGCGGAGCGACTGCTGACGGGCCTCAGCGACGTGCGCGACAATCTGATCTCCGCGACAGACGGCGCCACACAGCTCGTCGACGGCGCACGCAGCGCCGCCTCCGGGAGCACGACGCTCGCCGAGGGCACCGCGAAGCTCGCCGACGGCTCGGCGCAGCTCGCCTCCGGGGCCAAGACGCTCGCCGACGGTGCCCAGCAGGTGAGCGCGGGCAACCGCCAACTCGCCGACGTCGCCGATCGGGCCGGAGCCGCGGTGCAGGAAGCGACGAATGCGCTGCCGCAGGTGCGCGCGGACATCACCGACGTCCTCACCGAGCAGGGACTCGCGCCCGAGGAGATCGATGCGGTGCTCGCCCGCCTGGATCCTCTCGGTACCCGGATCGAAGAGGGCAACGCCCAGGTGCAGGACGCCGTCGGGAAGGTCGACCAGCTCGCCGCCGGGTCTGCGGCCCTGGCGTCGGGGGCGAGCGAGCTCGCCGGGGGCGCCGGCACCCTCGCGACGGGAGCGGCTGCGGCGAACTCAGGCGCCGCCCAACTGCGCGACGGCCTGCAGACGCTGTCCTCCGGGACCGCGGAGCTGCGCGACGGGCTCGCCGACGGCGTGCAGGCGATCCCCGCCTCCACGCCCGACCTGCGCTCCCTGCAAGCCGACACGATCGCGGACCCCGTGAAGGTGTCCAGCGACAAGGTCGCCTCCGCCGAAGACTACGGCGCGGGCCTCGCCCCGTTCTTCGCCGCCCTCTCCGCGTGGATCGGCATCTATGCGCTGTTCCTCATCGTGAAGCCGATCTCCCGTCGCGCCGTCACGGCGCTGCACTCCCCGATCCGGATCACGCTGGCGGGCTGGCTGACCCCGGCGATGCTCGGTGCCGTGCAGATGCTCGGGTTGATGGGCATCCTGGCGCTGACGCTTGGCTTCACGTTCGACCATCCGCTCGGCACGCTCGGAGTGATGATGTTCGCCTCGGCCACGTTCGCCGCGATCATCCTCGCCCTCAACGTCTGGCTCGGCTCCGTGGGGCAGTTCCTCGGCCTCGTGCTCATGGTGCTGCAGCTCGTCACAGCGGGTGGCACATTCCCCTGGCAGACGCTGCCCGCGCCCCTGGCCGCGCTGCACCATGTGCTGCCTCTCGGCTACGTCGTCGACGCGATGCGACAGCTCATGTACGGCGGGGACTACGCCCGCGCAGGCTGGGACCTGGCGGTGCTCGGCGCGTGGCTCCTCGGGGCGCTGCTGCTGGCGATGATCGGGGTGACCCGGATGACGCACCGCCGGACGCTCCGCGATCTGCAGCCCAGCCTCATCGGCTGAGCCCTCCGCTCGCCGCGGACCGTCCCGCGGCGAGCGCGGGGCGGCTATGATGCGAGAGCGCGCACCCGTGAAACGCGCACTGGGGCTCGGTGGGACTGAGTCCCACCTGGCTACCCGAAAGAGTTCTCGACGATGATGACCGATTCGACGGCGTCCGCTGATTCCCCGCGTCCTTCTCTGGGCGCCCGCATCGGACGCATCGCGTTCGTCGTGATCGCCGCGCTGGTGGTGGTGGCCGTCGCAGGCGCGTTCTTCGTGACCTGGACCATCCAGCGCTCCTTCCCGCAGACCTCCGGCTCGACCGCGCTCGCAGGGCTGAAGGCGGACGTCACCGTGCAGCGCGACGCCAGCGGCGTGCCCACGATCACCGCCGACTCCTCCGACGACCTCTTCTTCGCCGAGGGTTTCGTGCACGCGCAGGACCGGTTCTTCGAGATGGACTTCCGCCGCCACGTCACCTCCGGCCGGGTCGCCGAGCTGTTCGGCGCCTCCCAGGCCGGTACCGACGCCTTCCTGCGCACGCTGGGCTGGCGCACCACCGCAGAGGCCGAGGTCGAGGCGATGGACGACGTCACCCGCGGCTACTACGAGGCCTACGCGGACGGCGTCAACGCCTACCTGTCCTCCCGCTCGGGAGCGGAGCTGTCTCTCGAGTACGCGGTGCTCGGGCTGCAGAACCCCGACTACGAGCCGGAGCCGTGGGAACCCGCGGATTCGGTGGCGTGGCTGAAGGCGATGGCCTGGGACCTCCGCACCAACGTCGAGGACGAGACCGAGCGCGCGCTCCTCGCGGGGCAGCTCGCCGAGGATCCGGAGGCCGACGTGGACGGACTCCTCGGCACGCTCTACCCGGACTACCCCTTCGACCGTAACCCGGTGATCGTGCCCACCATCTCCACCGTCCCGCCATTGCCGCCCGGCGCCGAGCCCGCAGCGTTCACCGTGCCCGAGGACGACGGGGAGGCGCAGCAGGCTCTCACCACGGTGGAGTGGAAGGAGATGTCGTCCGTCATCGAAGCGGCGAGCGCGCTCGTGGGCGATGTCGGCGAGGGCATCGGCTCCAACTCCTGGGTGGTCTCCGGCGACCTCACCGAATCCGGCATGCCGCTGCTCGCCAACGACCCGCACCTCGGCGCCTCGCTCCCCTCGGTCTGGTACCAGGTGCAGCTCACGTGCTCGACGGTGGACGACGACTGCCCGTTCAACGTGGGCGGGTTCTCGTTCTCCGGCCTGCCCGGCATCGTCATCGGCCACAACCAGCGCGTGGCGTGGGGCTTCACGAACCTCACCACCGATGTCACCGACCTGTACGTCGAGCGCATCGAGGGCGATTCCTACTGGCGGGACGGCGAGCTCGTGCCGCTGGAGGAGAGCACGGAGACCATCGAGGTCGCCGGCGGCGAAGACATCGAGCTCACCATCCGGTCCACCGTGCACGGACCGATCATCTCCGGCCTCACGGACGACTTCACCGCGATCGCGGACGACCCGACCCCCGGAATCACGGCGGAGGGCACCGTGCCGGATGCCCCGGGGTCCGACGATGCCGAGTACGCCGTGAGCCTGCGGTGGACGGCGCTCGACCCCGGCACCACCGCGACCGCGATCTTCGCGCTGTCGACCGCTCAAGACTTCGAGGACTTCCGCCGCGCAGCCTCCCTGTTCGACGTCCCGGCGCAGAACCTCATCTACGCCGACGTCGACGGCAACATCGGGTACCAGACCCCCGGCCGCCTGCCGATCCGCGGGGCCGGCGACGGCTGGATGCCGCAGCCCGGCTGGGACAGCAGCTACGACTGGACCGGCTACATCCCGTTCGAGGAGCTCCCCGTGTCGTACAACCCGAGCTCCGGGTACATCGTCACCGCCAACAACGCCATCGTCACCGACGACTACGAGCACTTCCTCTCCCGGGACTGGGACCAGGGCTACCGCGCCGCCCGCATCGCCCACCTCATCGAGCGCCGAGCCGCCGCCGGGCCGCTGACGGCCGACGACATGCGCGAGATCCAGATGGACGGCGAGATGTGGATCGGCAAACAGCTCGCCGCCGCGATGGGGGACATCGAGGTCGAGGGCGAGGGGCCGCAGCAGGCCGTCGAGCTGCTCCGGGGCTGGGACGCGCAGAACAGCGCCTCCTCGGCCGGGGCCGCGTACGCGAACGTGCTGTGGTCGAACCTGGTGCAGAACATCTTCGTGGAGCGGGAGCAGCCCCTGCCCATCGACGGCCAGGGCCGCCTGTTCACCGTCGTCGGGGCGATGCTCGATGATCCCGAGGACCCGCTGTGGAGCAACCCCGGCCTCGACGTCGAGGGACGAGACGCCATGCTCGCGCTGTCGGCCGAGGAGGCGTACGACGAGCTGTCCGGGCTCCAGGGCACGGATGTCGCCCGGTGGAACTGGGGCGGCCTGCACGCCCTGACCCTCACCAGCGACACGTTCGGGTCGTCCGGCATCGCGCCGATCGAGGCCCTGTTCAACCGTGGCCCCTACCCCGTCGGGGGCGGTGCGTCCGTGGTCGATGCGACGGGATGGCAGCTGGGCGTCTCGTATGCGACCACGACCGTCCCGTCCATGCGCATGGTCGTCGACCTCGCGGACTTCGACGACTCGACCTGGATCCACCTCACCGGCGCCTCCGGTCACGCGTTCCACGAGCACTACGTCGATCAGACGAAGGACTGGTCCACGGGAGTGCAGCGGCCCTGGGCGTTCACTCCGAAGGCCGTGACGGCGGCCGCGGTCGACACCCTGACGCTCACCCCCGCCGGCTGAGAGTCGCGTGGAGGGTGCTCGGCTAGCGTGGACAGGTGCCCACCAGCTACCTCGCCCCGAAGGGGACGCCGGCCACCCTCCTCGAGTTCGAGCACGCCGGAGCGACCCTGATCGCCGAGACCTTCGGCGACGGACCGCCCACCTACCTCCTGCTGCACGGCATCGGCATGGGGCGCAGCGTCTACCTCGACCTCACCCAGCGGCTGCAGGGGCGGGTGATCGCGCTCGACCTCCCCGGCTTCGGCGAGGCCCCGGAGCCCACGCGCACGCTGACCATGCAGCGGCACGCCGACCTCGTGGCCGCGTATCTCCGTCATGTCGACGCGGATCCGGTCGTGGTGATCGGGCACTCGATGGGGAGTCAGATCGCCGCGGAGCTCGCCGCCCGGCATCCCGAGCTCGTCGCCGGCGTCGTGCTGGCGGGACCCACCGTCGACAAGGCGGCCAGGAACGTCGGCGCGCAGGCCCGATACCTGCTCCAGGATCTCGTGGGGGAACGGCCGCTCGTGATCTGGCGCGGCGCCCGCGAGTACCTCCGCGGTGGCCCGCACCTCATCCGCAAGATGCGCGCGACCATCGTCCACCAGCCGGAGAAGGCCTTCGTCCGCATCGCCTGCCCGGTCCTGGTGCTGCGCGGCGAGGACGACCCGCTGGCCCCGATGAGCTGGTGCCAGGTGATCCTGGATGCGATCCCTGGCGCGGAGCTGGCCGTCATCCCCGACCACGGCCACGGCACCCTCATCAGCGACTCCGAGCCCGCCGCCCGCCTCATCGAGGCCTTCGCCGCCCGCACCTAGCCCTTCGCATCGCTCACCGCGCCCCTTGGGTCCGTAGGCCGTTCATAACTCAGGAGATCGCGGCGCGTTGGGACGGTTCGGCGGCTGAGGCAGGCTGCGGCTGCCCTTTCTCCTGAGTTGTGAACGGCCAGCGCCGACGAGCCGGGGGCCGAGCGCCTCCAGAACCTCCCGCAGCGCCTCTCGCGTGCCTGCGGGGTCGGAGAGGATGTCAGCGGCGAGCGGCCGGATCGTGACATAGCCGAGACGAGCAGCCGCCATGTCCCGCGCACGATCCCGCTGCTGCTTCGCCCATCCCTCGTGAAAGGCGCGGCTGTCGCACTCGACGATCAGCCATCCATCGACGACGAAGTCGACTCGACCCACGCCGGGGATGTGGACCTGTGTCTCGAATGAGGCACCGAGCGACCGGAGGAGGAGCCGCACGAACGTCTCCGGCCCCGACTCGGATGACGCGTCGGCCAGGGCGAGCACCGCGCCGAACCGCTGCGGCAGCCGAGCGAAGATCGCGCGCAGTTCGTCCATCGTGATGAGGCGCTGATGGAGGAGGCTGTCCAGGGTGGCCACCGACGCCCGAGGCGACTGGCATCGGACGGCATGGCGTACGGCCGTATCCAGGGACGTGACGTGCAGCGCACTCGCTGCGCCGTCCTCTGCCCAGTGCACCCTGTGAGCCTCCGCGTCTCGACGCCCCAACCGCGAGCTATGGGGATCGACCTGAACGTGCACACCGTGAGCCGCGAGCACGAACACCCCGAGCAGCTGAAGAAGGGAGACGCAGGTGACGCGACCTCCGATGCGCACGGCCTCCGCGACGACAGGATCCACATCCGGGCGGGCGTATCGGTCCCGGCGCAGTCGCAGAAGCCGCCCGCTCCGCACCAGGGCGGTCAGCTCGCGCCCCCTCAGCCCCGCGGAGCGAAGATCCGCTCGAGTCAAGACCGTGGAGTCGAAGACCTCTGTTGCGCACCGGGGTCCGAAGTGGGCGATCACATCCCGGAGGATGCCCGGCGCGACACGGCGGGACGGGGAGTGAGGCCGGATGTGGAGTGTCCGCTCCGGATCGCGAGGCGGTGGAGGAGAAGTAGGGGCCGCGCACGGCGTTCACAATTCAGGAGTATCCGTCCCCCATCCGACCTGAGCGCACGCGCGGCCCGATGACGCCGCAGATCTCCTGAGTTGTGAACCGACAGCGGGCGAAACCGGCTACGTCGGCGGCGAGGCGGTCAGCCGGCGGCGGGAGGGGTCTGCTTCGACTCGGCGAGCTCGTCAACGACGAGACCCCGCTGCTCGATCGTGCCGTTGCGGTAGGCCTGGCGCCCGACCATGTGCGCGGACAGGGGCGCGGTCGCGAACTGCATGAGCACCACGGGGGCGACGAGCACGAGGCCGAACAGCACGCCGCCGATCGACCGCTGCGACAGGGCGATCGCCACACAGATCAGCAGCAGCCCGAGCACCTGCGGCTTCGTCGCGGCGTGCAGTCGCGTGGGCACGTCCCGGAAGTGCAGCAGGCCCACGGAGGCGGAGAGGCAGAGGATCGCCCCGAGCAAGATGAGCACGAGCACCGCCACGTCGACGACGGCGTCAGGGATCATCAGACCGAACACGTTCATGGTGTCGTGTTGTCCCTTCTCGCGACGAACCGGGCCACCGCGATCGATCCGAAAACACCGACCGCCGCGATGATGAGGAGCACGGGGATGTTGCGGGTGTGGCCGTTGATGGCCATCTCGGCGCCGAGCACGCACATGACCTCGGTCAGCAGCACGTCGGCGGCGACGGCACGGTCGAGGATCGACGGACCGCGGACGATACGGATCACGGCGAGGATCGCGGCCACACCGAACACGGCGAGGATGATGAGGAGCAAGGTGTTCACCGGGCACCGCCGATCGTCGCGGGGTCGATGCGGCCGGCACGCTCGTCGGCCTTCAGCGCCCGGTACTGGGTCGGATTGCCGAGCGCTCGGACGATGCGCTTCTCCCAGCCGAGCACACCCTGCCGCTGCGTCTCGACATCCTCCTTGCTGCGCACGCCGATCACGTGCAGGTAGAGGATCCCGCGGTCCCGATCCGCCTCGACGACGAGGGATCCCGGGATGAGCGACGACACCACGGCGACGTGCGTCAGGACGAGGTCGTCGGCGTAGCGGAGGGGCACCGCGATGATGGCCGTACCGGGCTGCCGGCGGAAGTCGAACACCTGCACGGTCACCGAGAGCGCGCCGCGGAGGATCGCGAACAGGAACTGCACGACGAACAGCGCGCCGTACCAGAGGTTGATGCGCCCGGAGAGCTCGACCGTGGGCAGGCGGAACACCCGCGTCACGAAGATCGCCACCACGAGTCCCGTGAGGAAGGAGAGCACCGTGAACTGGGCCCACAGCAGCATCCACAGCACGATCAGCCAGGCGAGGAACGGCAGCTGCATGCCGATGTCCCGCCAGACGCTCTTGGTCTCGGGGCTCATCCCTCCACCTCGTCTTCCAGCTGGACGAGGTTGACCGGCTGCAGCAGGCCCGCCCCGATACGGTCGCACAGAGCGTACAGCGGTCCCGCGAAGATCGTCAGGGCCACCGTCACGGTGACCATGCCCGCGGTGGCCACGGTCATGATCCTCGGGATGTGCCGGCGCTCCTGCTGCTCATCCGCGGCGGGGGCTCCGGTGAGGTAGGAGATGCGGCCCTCGGTCTCGGTCGAGTCCTCCTCCTCACGCCAGAACGCGAGGTTCCAGGCGCGCATGAGCGCATACAGCGTCAGCAGCGAGGTGATGATGCCGCCGAAGATGAGCACGATCATGAGCGGAGTGCCCACGGAGGCCGCGGCCTCGAACAGGGCGAACTTGCCGATGAACCCGGAGAACGGTGGCAGACCACCGAGGTTGATCGCGGGGATGAAGTACAGCAGCGCGATGACGGGGGCGATCTTCAGCAGGCCCTTGACCCTGAGGATGGAGGTGCTGCCGGCCCGGCGTTCGATGAGTCCCACCGCGAGGAACAGCGTGGTCTGCACGACGATGTGGTGGACGATGTAGTACACCGTCGCGCCGATGGCGGCCGGGGTCGCGATCGCGAGGCCGAAGATCATGTAGCCGACGTGGCTGACGAGCGTGAACGACAGGATCCGTTTGAGCTCGGCCTGCGCGACGGCGCCAAGCACTCCGACGATCATCGTCGCCAGCGCGATGATGAGCAGCAGCGTGTCGATGCTGTTCGAGGCGAAGAGCTGGGTCTCCGTCCGGATCAGCGCGTACACGCCGACCTTGGTCAGCAGGCCGGCGAACACGGCCGTCACCGGCGCGGGGGCGGTCGGGTAAGAGTCGGGCAGCCAGAACGACACGGGGAAGATCGCCGCCTTGATCCCGAAGGCGACCACGAGCATGAGGTGCAGGACGAGCTGCGTGTCCTGCGGGAGCTCCGACATCCGCTCGGCGATCTGGGCCATGTTGACCGTGCCGAGGGCGCCGTAGATCATCGCGATCGACGCGAGGAACAGGATCGACGACACCAGCGAGACGACGATGTAGACGGCGCCGGTGCGGATGCGGGACTCGGTGCTGCCCAGGGTGATGAGCACGTACGAGGCCACGAGGAGGATCTCGAATCCGACGTACAGGTTGAACAGGTCACCGGCGATGAAGGCGTTGAAGATTCCGGCGGCGAGGATCAGGTAGGAGGGGTTGAAGATCGAGATCGGGGTCTCGTCCGCCCCGTCGGCCACACCCTGACCGATGGAGAAGAGGAGGACCGCGAGCAGCACGACGCTGGAGACGAGAACCAGGAGTGCGGCGAGACGGTCGACGTAGAGGACGATGCCGAACGGCACCGGCCACCCGCCCACGGACACCGCGAGTGGGGAGCCCGCGTCGACCACGACGAGCAGCACCGCCGCGATGACGGACACGACGGCGAGCGTGGCGACGGTGACGAACACCTGCAGGCGCGCATTGCGTCCGAAGACGAGGGTGATCGCGGCGCCGAGGAGCGGCAGGGCGACGAGGAGCGGGACGAGCGTGGTCATGGCCTGCCCTCCCCGTCTGTCGTGTCGTCGTCCCGGTCCGCAGCGCCGTCGGCGGCGCCGTCGGGTTCGGGCTCCGGCTCGGGCACGTACGGCGCGTCGTACGGGGCGTCATCGTGGATCGCCGGGTTGTCGCGCATGTGCAGGACGGTGATCGGCGCGGTCTGCACGCCCACGAAGTCGGTCGTGGCGTCGTCGTCGTCCGTCTCCGACTCGTCGTCCATGAGGTCTTCGTCTTCATCGGTGCGCTCGCGCAGCGCGATGTCGGCCTCGTCGTCCTCGACCGTGTCCGCCTGGCCGAGCTGCCACGACCGGTAGATGAGCGCGAGCAGGAAGGCCGAGACGGCGAAGGTGATGACGATCGCCGTGAGCGTCAGGGCCTGCGGCAACGGGTCGCTCAGGTCGCCCTCGGTGCCGAAGAACGGCGCGTTGCCCGGCACGCCCATGACGATCAGCAGCAGCAGGTTCGTGGCGTTGCCGAGCAGGAGGAAGCCGATGAGGACGCGGGTGAGGCTGCGCTCCAGCATCGCGTACACGCCGCAGGCGAAGAGCACGGCCATGATCGCGATGAGGGCGAGCGAGACGTCCATCAGCCGTTCCCCCCGGTCCGCGAGGAGAAGTCGACGGCGGTGCTCTCGCCGGGGCGGAGCGCGGCCTGCCGGTCGACCTCCGCACCGAGGCTGCGGAGCACGTCGAGGACGAGTCCGATCACGACGAGGTACACGCCGATGTCGAAGATGGTCGAGGTGACGAACTCCATGTGCCCGATACCGGGGATCTCCCACTCCCAGAAGGTGCTGGTGAGCGGTGCGAGGCCGAAGAACAGCGGCACCACCGCGGTGCCCACGGCGAGGATCAGGCCCGCGCCGAGGAGACGACCGGCATCGGTCGGCGCAGCGGCGCCCAGCTCCCAGCGCCCTCCGGCGATGTAGCGCATCACGAGGGCCATGCCCGCGACGAGTCCGCCCGCGAAGCCGCCGCCGGGGAGGTTGTGCCCGGCGAAGAGGAGGAAGATCGAGACGACGATGATCGTGTGGAACAGGATGCGGACGATCACCTCGAGCAGGATCGACCGGTTCTCCGGCTTCATCTTCTGGCCGCCGACGAGCCAGGCGCGCGGCGCCGATCGGTTCTCCGCGGTCTGGAAGCGCACGCCGTCCGTGGTCTCCACGAGCGGCCGGCTCCGGGCCGACTTGCGCACCGAGCGCGGCAGGGTCTTCGTGGCCGCGAGGAGGTCGGCGCGATGCGTGACGAACACGAGCGAGGCGACACCGGTCGCGGCCAGCACGAGCACCGAGAGCTCGCCCATCGTGTCCCAGCCGCGGAGGTCAACCAGCGCCACGTTGACGACGTTCTTGCCGTGGCCGATCTCATACGCGATCTCCGGGAAGATCGCGGAGATCGGATCGGCCACGCGGGACTGGGTCGCGACCACCGCGACGAACGCCATGGTCAGACCGACGCCGATGCCGAGCAGCGCGCGCGGGATCCGGCTGACGGATTCGTTGTGCTCGCCCATCCGCGCCGGCAGACGGCGGAGGACGAGGGCGAACGTCACCATCGTCACCGTCTCCACGAGGATCTGCGTGAGCGCGAGGTCCGGTGCCCCGCTGGTCGCGAAGAGCACGACCATGCCCAGGCCGGTGACGGAGGCAAGCACGACGCCGGTGTAGCGCTTGCGCGCACGCACCGCCACGACGCCCGCGACGGCCATGATCGGCGCGACGGCGAGCTGCGCCGGCGTGTGCCACAGCGAGAGCTGATAGCGGTCGATGTCGCTCGCCACGAGCGCGGTGACCTCGGCGGCGACGAAGACGACGAAGATCGTCCCGACGTAGACCGGCAGCGAACCGCGCTGGGTGAGCGTCGTGCTCAGCACCGACAGCCGGTCGATGCCGCGCATCACCACGTAGTAGGCGTCGGCCGCCGTGAACGGCAGCAGTCGCGGACGACGGTCCCACCCGGTCCGCCTCGTGAGGAGGAAGAGCCCGATGCCGAGCAGGATCGAGAGGATCGAGATGCCGAGGGCGGGCTCGAAGCCGTGCCAGAGCGCGAGGTGACCCGGACCCTCGACGGCTGCCCCCTCGTGGTCGAGTCCCGGCGTGGCAGTCAGCGCGTAGGGCTGGAGGGCGACGTCGAGGGCCGGGGCGCCGATCCCTGCGGCGAGCGTCACGCCGGCGAGGATGATCGGCGCGGAGAGGAAACCGACGGGTGGGTCTGGCCAGACCGTGTCCGGCTGTCGCTGTCCGTCGGCATCGCGCTTGGTCCAGAACGCGCCCCAGAGGAAGCGGACACCATATGCCGCGGTCAGCATGGATCCGAGGACCACGCCGATCAGGGCGACGAGGCCCCACACGGAGCCGCCGAGCGCATCGTCCAGGAGCGCCGTCAGCGTCGACTCCTTCGCCACGAATCCGATGGTCGGAGCCACGCCGGCCATCGACGCGACGGCGATGAACGCGGCGGTGGCCATGACCGGTGCCTGCCGGCCGACGCCGGAGAGCTCGGTCACGTCACGCGTGGAGAGCTGCCGGTCGATCACGCCCACGATGAGGAACAGCGCCGACTTGAACAGCGCGTGCCCGATCACCAGCGCGAGGCCGGCGAGGGCGGCCGCCTGCGTGCCGTAGCCGACGACGACCGCGAAGAAGCCGAGCTGGCTCACGGTGCCGAACGCAAGCACGCGCTTGAGGTCGGTCTCCCGCAGCGCCTGGATGCCGCCGAGCAGCATGGTGAGGATGCCGAGCGTGAGCACGATCGGCCGCCACGTCGGGCTGAACGCGAAGATGGGTGCGAAGCGGGCGATGAGGTAGATGCCGGCCTTCACCATGGCGGCGGCGTGCAGGTAGGCGCTGACCGGAGTCGGGGCCGCCATCGCGCCGGGGAGCCAGAAGTGGAAGGGGAACAGCGCCGACTTGCTGATGGCGCCGATCAGGAGCATGACGATCGCGGCATCGACGATCGGGCCGGTCGGCGCGATGGCGAGGATCTCCCGGATGCTCGACGTCCCGGTGTCGACGACGAGCAGCACGACGCCGACGAACATCACCAGTCCGCCGAGCGTCGTCACCAGGAGCGCCTGCAGCGCGGCGCGTCGGCTGGCGGCACGGCGTCGGTAGTGGCCGATCAGGAGGTAGGAGAGGATGCTCGTGGCCTCCCAGAACATCACGAGCATCACGAGGTCGTCGGTGAGGACGAGGCCGTACATCGCGCCGGCGAAGGCGAGCAGGACGCCGGCGAACTGCCCGATGCCCGCGGCCTCGTCATGGAAGTACCAGCGGCAGTAGAGGAGCACGAGGGCGCCGACGCCCGTGACGATGAGCGTGAGCACCCACCCGAGGACGTCCATGTTCATGGACAGGTTCAGCCCGAGCTGCGGGATCCACGGCACGGAGACGAACGGGACGGGACCGTCGAGCACCTGCGGCGTGAGCACGAGCGCGTGCACGAACGCGGCAGCCGGGACGAGGGCGGCGACGGCGAAAGCCTGAGCTCCCAACCAGCGCACCAGGACGGGCATCAAGAGGGACCCGAGAAGGAACACTGCGAGGAGCATCAGCATATACGCGGCTCCTCGGGGCTCGTCGGCCGTACGGCTCAGGCGGGCGGTGTCCGACCAGTTTACCGGGCCGAGACGCCTGTCGGCCCCGCGAGCTTCGAGATCGCGTGCCAGAGTGGTCGCATGCGGCGGGTCTGGGGACGCGAACTGGCGGGCTGGGCGGCCGCGCTGGCGCTGGCGCTCGTCACCGTCGGACACCTCGCTTCCTCGCCGCGCTCGGTCCTGATGTTCGACGACGGGGACTCGCTGATCGTGGCCCTCGTCGGCCGATCGATCCTCGACGGGGGCGGAGGCGACTGGGCGCTGTCCAGCGTGCTCTTCCTCCCCGAGATCGCCGTCTTCACGGCTCTCGACGCGGTCGTGCCTCTCGACGTGAACGGCGTGCTCGCAGCCAACGCGGTGGTCAACGTCCTCGCGCTCTACGGGGCGATCCGTCTCGTCGCCGGGCGGCATGCCGTCGGCAGAGCCCCCGTCGCCTGGTCGGTCGCGGCCCTCGCGGCGTTCGCGATCCTCGTCCTCACCGAGTCCGGGCCGTCCCGCGACGCGCTCGAGCTCGCGTCGCTGATGCTGACGACCACGTACTATTCCGCGACCGTCGTGGCCGTGGTCCTCGCCATCGGCCTGTGTCGGCGGTTCCTCGATCGCCCCCGCGGAGGTGCGGCGCTGCCGGTGTCCCTGGGGATCGTCGCGGCGGTGGCGACCCTGAGCAACCCGCTGTTCGCCGCCTGGGCCACGGTGCCCCTCTCCCTCGTCCTGGGCGGGCTCTGTCTCACCACGCCCGCGGTCAGGCGGCGGGGTCTCGAGCTGATCGCTGCGCTGGTCGGGGGCAGCATCGTGGGCTTCCTCGGTCGCATTCCCTTCTCGGCATGGATCGCGAACTCCGGCGCCGGCTACATCCAGCCGGCGGAATGGATTCACTCCGCCGCGTACTACGGCGGCCTCACGATCGATCGGCTGTCGTCCCCCGGCGGGGTGCTCGGCACGGTGGCCGTGCTGGCGCTGACGGTCCTGGCAGTCGTGCGGACGACCCACGCGTCGGACACCGGTGACCGACTGGTGGCCACGGCCGCCTGGGCACTCCCGCTCGTCGTGCTCCTCGGCGGCATCGCGGCGGGAACCCACGCGGCGCGGTACCTGCAGCCGCTCGCCTTCGCCCCGGTCCTCGTCCTCCTCACCCTGCCGCGTGTCCGGATGCGGCGAGCCACGCTGGCGCAGGTCGTCTCCGCCGTCGTCGCCGTCGTCCTTCTCGCCAGCGGCTCCGCGTCCGTACCCCGCATCGTGCAGGCGGCGAGCGCGCCCGACGCCGACCTCGCGTGCGTCACGGCCTGGGTGGACTCGTCAGGGCGCACCGGTGCCGGACAGTTCTGGACGGTCCGGCTCCCGAAGCTGCACGCGGCGGACCCTGCCCGGCTCGTGCAGGTCGATCATGAGCTCCGCGGCTACGCGTGGCTCGTCGATCGTCGCGACTTCGCGGTGGGCGAGGTGTCGTTCCTCATCGAGGACGCGCAGACGGTGGCCTGGAACGTGCCGACCGCTGCGGCCCCGACAGCCGTCATCGCGTGCGGGCGGTATCGCATCCTCGACTACGCGCCGGCCGCGCTTCCTCTCGGCCCCGCCCGCTCCTGACCGGTGCTCGCCGTCAGCGCGACGGGGGCGGCGCGGTCGTCGTGCCGGCGCGGAACACGCAGTGCAGGTCCTGCGTGACGCCGGGCTCCCCGCGGAGCATCCTGGCGACCTGCTCCCCCGCAGCCCTCCCCTTCTCGACCGCCGGCTGCACGCTCGTGGTGAGGGTGAGCTCGCCGAGGCCGTCCAGGGGGATGCCGTCGAACCCGGCGACCGAGAGGTCTTCGGGAACCCGGAGCCCGAGCTCCTCCGCGGCGCGGATCACGCCCACCGCCAGCAGGTCGCTCTGCGCGAGCACGGCGGTCGGGCGCGTAGCGGAGTCGGCGAGCAGCATCCGCCCGACGAGGATGCCCTCGTCGATCAGGCTGCCGGACGCCGAGATCGCCGGAGCATCGGGGAACACCTCCCGCATGCCGGCGAGCCGATCGACCGTCACATCGACGGTGGCGTTCGCCAGACGCTCCGGTGTGATGAGGGTGCGCTCGCGTTCGGCGTCCAGCGACAGTGTGACGAGGGCGACGTCCCGATGCCCGAGGTCGCGCACGTGCCGCGCGATGTCGGCGGAGGCCGCGACGTTGTCCAGGGTGATGCGCGGGACGTCGAGCCCCGCGTCCCCCTCGATGACGACGACGGGGAGACCGCGTCCGAGCACGATCTCCAGGGACGCGCGGGTGCGTCCGGAGCATCCGATCAGCACGACGGCGTCGACGGGGGCGCTCGCGATGGCCGAGCCATCCTCGCCCGGCTCGTCGCGCATGAGGAGGATCCCGGCGCTGAGATCGGCGAGCCCGTCGGTGAGGCCGTCCATCATCGCGGTTGTCACCGGGTCGAGGAAGGCCGCGCGCAGATGCCCCTCCAGGACCACCGCCACGATGCCGCTCCGTCCGCGACGGAGGGAGGCGGCGCGCGGATCGGGCCCCGTGTAGCCGAGGTCGGTCGCGGCGGCGAGCACCCGGTCCCTGGTGGCGGGCGCGACCTTGGCCTTGCCGCTGAAGACGACGGACGCGGTCGAGGTGGAGACCCCCGCCTCGCGAGCCACATCGGCGATCGTGGGCCGGCGTGGCGTCTCCCTGGTCATACTCCGAGGATAGCCCGGTTCGGTCACGCAGGGTCGAATCGATTCGATAGGCTGTTCGCCATGGACACCGCCCTCACCCGCTCGCAGTTCGTGCGCTGGCGCACCGCGATCTTCGCCATCTTCCTCGCCAGCGGCCTCTCGATCGCGACCTGGGCCTCCCGCGTGCCGGGGATCAAGGAAGCGCTCGACCTCGACAACGCGCAGGTCGGCCTGATCCTCCTGGGCATGGGCGTCGCGTCCATCCTCGGCATCTCGACCAGCCCCGCCGTCATGGCGCGGACCGGTGCGCGGCGCGGCATGCTCCTGGCGATGCTCACGTTCGCCTCGGGCATCGCGCTCGTCGGCCTCGGCGCGACCGTCTTCGGGTCGGTGCCCGTGGTCCTCATCGGCATGGTGCTCTTCGGCTTCGGCAACGGCTGCGTCGACGTCATGATGAACGTCGAGGCCACCGCCATCGAACAGCAGATGGGCCGCACGATCCTGCCGGTGTTCCACGCGTTCTTCAGCTTCGGCACCGTGCTCGGCGCCGGCATCGGCGCCCTCGCCGCGTCCCTCCAGGTCGACGTCGGCACGCACGCGGTGTCGATGGGCGTCCTCATCGCCGTGATCGCCGTCGTCTGCTTCTTCCAGGTGCCCGTGCGCGAGGCCGCGCTCGACCCCGAGGATCACGAGAAGCCCCCGTTCCGCCAGCGCATGCACACCGCGCTCGAGGCCTGGCGCGAGCCGCGCACGTACCTGCTGGGAACCGTCATGCTGGGCATGTCCTTCGCGGAGGGCGGCGCCAACGACTGGATCGCCCTGGGCACCGAGCAGGGACACGGCTTCGCGGAAGGCACAGGCGCCGTCGCCCTGGCGGTGTTCTCCGTCGGCATGACGGTGGTGCGCCTCTTCGGCGGACCGCTGGTCGATCGCTTCGGCCGGGTGCTGGTGCTGCGCATCCTGGCCGCGACCGCCGCCACCGGGATCCTGCTGTTCATCCTCGCGCCCACGCTGCCGCTGGTCCTCGTCGGCGCGGCGCTGTGGGGCATCGGTGCGTCGCTCGGCTTCCCCCTCGGCATGTCGGCCGCCGCGGACGACCCGGCCAAGGCCGCCGCACGGGTGAGCGCGGCGGCGACCATCGGCTACGTGGCGTTCCTCGGCGGCCCGCCGGTGCTCGGGGTCATCAGCGAGCACATCGGACTGCTCAACACGCTCTTCATCCTCGTCGCGCTCGTCGTGCTCTCGGGGCTGTTCTCCGGCGCCGCCCGACCGCTCCGCGCGGAGGAGAAGGCTCCGGCGGTTCCGACCGTCGAGGGCTGACTCAGTCCTCGACCCCGCGGACGAGCGCGGCCGGGTGCGACCGGCTGCGCGCGCCGAGCGTGTCCGCCTTGGGGCCGGACTCCAGTTCTCTGGATGCTTCATATCGGTGACGAAGCGCGTCCTTTCAGGGGTTCAAGAGGCTGTCCCCCGAATGGTGGACAGACAGTGACTCTGGCGGCTGCTTACCGTGGCTCCGCGTCAGCCTTCGGCATTGGCGCCAGAAGGGAATGAGATGTTGCGAAGGAAGCTGAGGATCGTCGGCGCTGTCACGGCGGTTGCTGCGCTTACGGTGACGATGGTTTCACCGGCCAATGCGGCGGATGGCTCAGTCGACCACGCCGAAGTGGTGGCTGCGACGATCGAAGCCGCTGCGCCGACAACGGAGTTGTCCAGCCCGGGAACGGAGAACCGCTGATGGTGAACGAACCGATCATCTACCTCCTCACCGTGCTTCTCGGAGCGAGCGTGGGTATCAGTTTCGCGTCGACCGCGGTCGGACCGTTTCGCTGGCTGGGTCGGGTGGCGGGGCTCCTGGTCCTGGGCGTTGTCGTCGTCGCTGGCCTCATCATCGGCGCGCAGGCTGTGTGGATCGGGCCCCTCTTCCTGCTCGCGCTGTTCGTTACGAACGTGATGGTAGGGGCTTCCCTACGCCGAGACGACCCCGTGTTCCTAGCCCAGTCGTACTGGCGGCGTGTCCTGCTTGTGAGCAGGGGCTACAAGAGCGAGCCGAGCGCCGCTGTGGGAGAACCGGACCGTTCCAACGCTCAGATCTAAGCGGCCAGCGCTGACTCAGTCCTCGACCCCGCGGACGAGCGCGGCCGCGTGCGACCGGCTGCGCGCGCCGAGCTTGGTGAGGACGTTCGAGACGTGCGTCTTCACCGTCGGGACGGAGATCCGCAGGCGCGCGGCGAGCTGGGCGTTCGACCACCCCTGCAGGATCCCGTCGAGGACGTCGCGCTCCCGGGGCGTCAGCTCCGGCAGCGCGAACGTCGTCATCGGCGCCGGCTCCGGGGTGGACGCCGCCACCGCGGCGAGCGCGCGGCGGGTGACCCGCGGATCCAGCGCTCCCTCTCCGGCGGCGACAGCACGCACCGCCTGGACGAGAGTCGGCGCGTCGACCGTCTTCAGGAGGAATCCGACCGCTCCCGCCCGGATCGCCGCGAGCACGAGCTCGTCCTCGTCGAAGCTCGTCAGGACAAGCACATCCCCCAGTCCGCGCTCGACGATCTCGCGGGTGGCCGAGACCCCGTCGCGTCCCGGCATGCGCAGATCCATGAGGACGACATCCGGCCGGAGCGCTGCGGCGTTGCGCACGGCCACCTCGCCGTCGGCGGCCTCCCCGACGACCGTGATGTCGTGCGTGTCCAGCATGATGCGCAGGCCGGCGCGGATCGCGCCGTGGTCGTCGGCGAGCAGCACGGTCGGTGCGGTCATGCCCGGCCCCCCACCGGCAGTCGCGCCTCGACCAGCCAGCCGTCGACCTCCGGACCGGCCCGGAACGTCCCGCCCAGCGCGGTGATGCGCTCGCGCAGCATCTGCAGCCCCCACCCCTCGCCGCCTTGCCCGGCGGTGACGGTCGCCGCGCCGCCCCGCGACCGCACCGTAACGTGCGCCTGACCGTCGACAGGGCCGATGGCCACGTCGACCACGGCGCCGTTCGCATGGCGGACGCAGTTCCCCAACGCTTCACGCACCACCCGCACAACCGCCTGCTCTCCGCCGCCGCCGAGCGCACCCGGATCCTCGACGGCGAGGCGCACGTCCAAGCCCGAGCGTCGGGCCTCCGCGGCGAGGCCCTCGAGGTCGGCCCATCCCGGGGTCGGCGCGAGCGCCCCGTCGCCGCGGCGCAGCACCCCGATCATGGTGCGCAGGGCTCCGTGCGCGTCCAGCCCGGCATCGCGCACGGCCTGCAGCGCGGCGCGATCGTCCGACCGTGCCGCGGGCGCGGCGAGCGCCGCCTCCGCCCGGATGGCCATGGCCATCACGTGCCCCGCCACCACATCGTGGAGTTCGCGCGCCATCGCCTCGCGCTCGCGCTGCACGGCCTGCGCCCGATCTCGGGCGGCGGTCGCTGCGGCGTCCTCCGCCCGCTGACGGTGCAGGTCGGCCAGCTCGTGCGCCTGCGACACCGCGACCGCCCACCAGTAGTCCGTACCGAAGATCGCGCCGAACTGCACCGCGAACAGCACCGCGACCGCGGGCGTCGCCGCCGAGAAGAGCAGGGCGGCGAGGAAGAGGACGACGGTCGCCGCGCCCAGGAGCACGAGCAGCACGCGGCGCCCGCGTGGGCCGGCGAGGAAGGCCGCCGTCCACAGCACGTCCAGCAGCACCACGAGCGTCCCGACGCCGCCGACCGTGAGCAGGTCCGCGACGAAGAGCACGGCGACGAGGGCGAGCACTGTCCACGGACGACGGCGCTTGCCGAGGGCCAGAGCGCAGGCCGGGATCGCGAGGACCAGCGCCCACCACGGCGAGACGTCTTCCGACAGCAGGGAGAAGGGCCCCCAGAGGCCGTGGAACCCGAGAGCGGCCATGACCGTCGCGAGGGCGGCCATGGCCAACGGGTCCACCCACCACCGATGCCGCCGGTACCAGGCGGCGGGCCCTCCGTCGGCGGGATCGTGCATGCCCTCATGCAACCACGGCCCGGACGGTGTCGCATCCGACCAAAGGATGAGGGCATCCGGACGACCCCGACTTTCGCCCGATCCGCGCTCGGCGTGCCGCGGGGATCGTGGACGCATGGAACTCTTCGGCGGGCTGCCGCTGCCCCTCTCCCTCGCCGTGCTCGCGCTCATCGACGGTCTGAGCGTCGGGACGCTGCTCATCCCGGTCTTCCTCCTCCTGCACCCCGGACGCGTGCGCGCCGGGCGGATCCTCCTCTACCTCGCGACGATCGCGGTGTTCTATCTCGTGGTCGGCCTCCTCTTCCTCTGGGGCCTGGTGAACCTCGTCGACGTCGCCTCCGCCTTCCTGAGCTCTCCCGCGGGCATGATCACCCGCCTCGTCGTCGGCACCGCGCTGCTCGTCACCGCCTTCGTGATGCCGACGAAGCCTGCGGAACCGGCGCCGGTCGGAGCGCCCGCGGCCACCGTGGCGACCGTCCACGGCGTGCCGGGCAGCGAACCGCCCATTCCCTCGACCGCCACCGCGACGAACGCTCCGCGTCCCGGTCGGATCACTCGATGGCGGGAACGCCTGCTCGACCCGCAGACCCGGGGGTTCGCGGTCATGGCCGTCGCCATCGCCGCCGGACTCGTGGAGGTCGCGACGATGCTCCCCTACATCGTCGCGATGACGATGCTCGCGGACGCCGGCGTCGACACGCCGCTCCGGGTGCTCTCCCTCGCGGGCTACTGCGCGCTGATGATCCTCCCAGCGCTCGTGCTCCTCGTGCTCCGGCTCGTGGCGGCCCCCCTCGTGCAGCGTCCGCTGGAGCGCTTCGCCGCCTGGATGGAGCGGACGGGCGCGGAGAACACGGCGTGGATCATCGGCATCATCGGCTTCCTCATCGCCCGCTCCGCCGCGACCGAGCTCGGACTCTTCGACGCGTTCCTCTGACCGCGTGACCGGCGACGACGAAGTAGGCTCGTCGGGTGCGTCTCGTCATCGCCCGCTGCTCGGTCGACTACACCGGTCGGCTCAATGCCCATCTTCCCCTCGCCACCCGCCTGCTCGTGCACAAGGGTGACGGGAGTCTGCTCGTGCACTCCGACGGCGGCAGCTACAAGCCGCTGAACTGGATGAGCCCGCCGTGCGTGCTCGCGACCGAGGAACCGGGCGAGGAGGAGGCCGGCGCCGGCGTGGTCGAGGTGTGGCGCGTGACCCACAAGAAGACCGGCGATGCCCTCCGTGTGCAGATCTACGAGGTCATCCACGACTCCAGCCACGAGCTCGGGATCGACCCCGGCCTGCAGAAGGACGGTGTCGAGGCCGACCTGCAGCGCCTGCTCGCGGAGCAGGTGGACCGCGTCGCCGAGGGCGCCACCCTGGTCCGTCGCGAGTACCCCACGGCCATCGGCCCGGTCGACCTGCTGGTGCGCGACGCCGACGGCGTGGCGATCGCGGTCGAGGTCAAGCGGCGCGGCGACATCGACGGCGTCGAGCAGCTCACCCGCTACCTCGAGCTCCTGGGACGCGACCCCCACCTCGCCCCGGTGCAGGGCGTGTTCGCCGCCCAGGAGATCAAGCCGCAGGCCCGCGTCCTCGCCGAGGATCGCGGCATCCGCTGCCTCGTGCTCGACTACGACGACATGAAGGGCATCGAGTCGGGCATCCCCCGCCTCTTCTGACCTCAGCGCGTCGAGACCAGGCGGCGCTGCGGCCCCTCCAGCCGCGCGATCGCGATCTTCACCTCGGTGAGCTCGTGCTCGATCCGGTCGAACTGCGCGTCCACCGCGGCGAACCGCGTGTCCATCCGACCGATCATCCAGCCGAATCCGCTGATGATCGCGACGAGAGTCGTCGCGGCCGTCGCCAGCATCGTGATGACTTCCACCGACACGTACATGCCCCCATTCTCACCCGTGATCCCGCCGCTGTCACGACTCTAGATCGGCGTGAAGGGCCTTCCCGCGTTCGGTGGACGAACTCGTTTCGTGCACACCTGTGCAGGACGGGCGGGCACCCGTTCGCGGGACCCTAGGCTGGAGGCATGCCCTCTTCGCCTTACTCGTGTGTGCTCTGGGACGTCGACGGGACCATCGTCGACGCCTCGGTCGGAATCCTGCGTCGCCTCAACATCGCCCTGACGCACTTCGGCCACCCGGCGCCGACCCGCGAGGAGCTCGTGCACTGGATCGGCCCTCCCATGTTCCAGTCCTTCCAGGACCAGGCAGGGATGACGCCGGAGCAGTCGGCCGAGGCGGTGGCGTTCTACCGCACCCTCGGCAAGGCCGACGGGTACACGACCGACGTGCAGACCTACCCCGGGGTCGCCGAGCTGATCCATGACCTTCACGCGGCGGGCGTCCCCCAGGCGACGGCGAGCTCGAAGCCGGAGAATCAGGTCGACGCCCTGGTGGATCACTTCGGACTCCGGCCGTCGTTCCTCACGACCGTGGGCGCCACGCCGGACGAGGCCACGCTCGCGTCCAAGACCGACATCGTGGCCGAGGCGCTGCGACGGCTGCGCGCGCTCGGTGCCGACACCTCCCGCCCGGTCCTCGTGGGCGACCGGCACCACGACGTCGAGGGCGGTCTCGCCAACGGCGTACCCGTGATCTTCGTCGGCTGGGGCTTCAGCGACCCGCACGAGGGTGACGACGCGGCGTTCCGCGTCACGACGGTGGACGAGCTGCGCGCACTCCTGCTTCCCTGACCGGCTCCAGGGCCGTCAGGGAAGACGAAACTCCCCGCCGGGTCAGCGCCTGCGCGTGGATCCGACGGGGAGTTCCCGGTGTTGCTTCCGCCTCAGACGGGGCGGATGTTCTCTGCCTGCAGGCCCTTGGGGCCCTGCGCCACATCGAACTCGACCCGCTGGTTCTCTTCGAGAGAGCGGTAGCCGGATGACTGGATGGCGGAGTAGTGCGCGAAGACGTCAGCGCCTCCGTCGTCGGGGGAGATGAAGCCGAAGCCCTTCTCCGAGTTGAACCACTTGACCGTGCCCTGGGTGCTCATGTACTGCCTGTTCTGCTGATGTAGAAGCCGACGCAGGGGTGCACCGACATCGCTAACGCTAGTGGAGGGGACCCCCGGCGGAATAGCCGTTGCGAGAAGGTAATCCAAATGTTGCATGAGCGGATGCGCCCGGAAAATGGTGTGGCCCTCACCGCGGGGGGAGCGATGAGGGCCGAAGACGACCGGAGGGTGCGTCAGAAACAGCCTAACCCCTCCGGGACCTTCTTGTCCCCCTTTTGGGGGACAAATCTGAAAAAACTTCGTAGCGAGTAGCCGGAGAGCGGCCCTCTCGAGGAGTCCATTGGGGACTGAACTACTCGAGAGGGCCCAATCGCATGCACGGATCGTCCGGCCCGTGGGGAGGGCCTCCGCCTCCTGGGGAGAGGCGTAGACGATCGATCCCCTTGCATGCACTTTCACCATAGGGGAGGACATGATCTGCCGCCATGGACCTTGACAGATGCGGCGGTAGCCTGATTCGGTGACCCTGCTGAACAAGGACATGACGCTCTGCATCTCGCTGTCCGCACGACCGAGCAACAACGGCACGCGCTTCCACAACCACCTGTACGAGGCCCTCGGTCTGAACTGGATCTACAAGGCCTTCGCCCCGACCGACCTCACCCAGGCCATCGCGGGAGTACGCGGCCTCGGCATCCGCGGGTGTGCGATCTCGATGCCCTATAAAGAGGACGTCATCGCTCTCGTCGACCGCATGGACCCCTCGGCGCAGGCCATCGACTCCGTGAACACGATCGTGAACGACGACGGCGTGCTCACGGCCCACAACACCGACTATGCGGCGATCGCGCAGCTGATCGCGGAGAACGACCTGGACCCCGCGTCCTCCGTCCTCCTCCGGGGTTCGGGCGGCATGGCGAAGGCCACGGCAGCCGCGTTCCGCGACGCCGGCTTCACGGACGTGACGATCGTCGCCCGGAACGAGACGGCCGGCCGCGCCCTCGCCGAGCTGTACGGGTTCGCCTGGCGCGCGGATGCCGGAGACGCGACGGCCGACGTGATCGTGAACGTCACCCCCATCGGCATGGCCGGGGGTGCGGAGGCCGACGCCCTCGCCTTCCCGGAGCCGACCATCGCCGCCGCCGCCGTCGTATTCGACGTCGTCGCCCTGCCCGCCGAGACACCGCTCATCGCCGCCGGTCGAGCCGCGGGCAAGACCGTGATCACGGGCGCCGAGGTCGCGACGCGGCAGGCGCTGGAGCAGTTCGTCCTCTACACCGGCATCCGTCCGTCCGCGGAGCAGGTGCGCGCCGCCGAGGAGTTCATGCGCGCCGGAGCGTGACGCGCTGAACGCGTGTCAGGACGCGCGGCCCTCGGCGAGGTAGCCGAGCCGGTGCAGCGTCTCCGCGTTCCGCCAGCGGAGCATCGGCGTGGTCAGGAACCGGGGCAGGACCGTCGCCGGGCCCTTGACCGGCTCCTCATCGATGCGCACCTGGCACCCCGTCGGGGTCGTGCGCGCACGGATCGTCACCTGCGCCTCGCCCACCGGCCAGCCGCGCGCCCGCATCACCGCGCGGTGCGGCGGGTGCCACTCCACCAGCTCGGTCGTGTCGTCCAGGAGTGCGGGCCAGGTACCGACCGAATGGTGCAGCTGGGCGCCCGCCGCCGGCCAGGAGTCGTCGACATCGCGCATGCGAGAGGCGCCGACCACCCACGCGGGGTACAGCCAGCCGTTCGCCAGCACGCGGAACACGTCATGGGTGCTGCACGTCAGGTCGCGGGTGTTGGTGGCCATGGTTCCTCCGTTCCGGTCCCATCCTGCGCGATCCGCACGACGGTCGGACAGGTGCTTGACATCGGCCTGCCCGACCGCCCGGCTAGCACAAACGCCTTGAGGACGCCGCCCCCTTGGGGCCCGTCGAGCTCCCGTGACAGGGTCGGACCATGCTTCAGCGACTGACTTCCCGACTGTCCGGCGGTGTCGACGCGATCCTGCACGAGGACTCGCCGTCACTGCTCACCCGGGGCTATGACTTCGGCGAGCGCATCTGGCGCCGAGCCCGCCCCGGCGCCCGGTCGGCTCCGATGCGCCTGCTCGGGCACCCGGCCGCGTTCGTCCGCGGCGCCGAGGGCGTCGAGCTGTTCTACGACGAGAGCCGCATCGCCCGTGCCGGCGCCATGCCGGGGATCGTCCGCGAACCGCTGTTCGGGCACGGGTCGGTGCACGCGCTCGACGGCACCGCTCACCGCCACCGCAAGGCGACCTTCGTCGAGGCGGCGTACGAGGATGCGCAGGTCGAGCGGCTCACGCCGTTCCTCGAACGGGAATGGGCGGCCGAGCGCGAGGACTGGCGCGCCGGCGGCACCCGCAGCGCCTATGACGCGGCCGTCGGCGCGTTCGGGCGCGCGATGATGCGCTGGGCCGGGCTCCCGGGCACGCCGGCGGCGCAGACCAGCTGGGCCGCGCGCCTCGCGCAGATCGTCGACGGCTTCGGCGCCCCCTACTCCCCCGCCTACGTCGAGGCCTTCGCGAACCGGGTCTTCTCGGACCGGCATGCGCGTCGGCTCATCGAAGCGGTCCGCGAGGGCCGGCTCCCGTCCGCCGAGGGCACGGCGCTCGCGCTGTGGGCCGCGCATCGCGACGAGCACGGCGAGCTGCTGCCTGCCCGGGTCGCCGGGGTCGAGCTGCAGAACAGCATCCGTCCGATGATCGCCGCCGCACGTTTCGTAGCCTTCGCCGCGAAGCAGCTGCACGACCATCCCGAGTGGCGTACCCGGATCGCCGCCGAGACCGCCGAGCGGGGATCGCTCGTGGGGGGAACGCTCGCGACGATGTTCGCGCAGGAGGTGCGGCGGACCGGACTGTTCGTGCCCATGCTGCCTGGTCGCACCATCGCCGAGGTCGAGATCGACGGCGTCACGGTCCCGGTGGGCGGCCGGGTCGTCCTCGACATCCTCGGCACGAACACCGACGAGCGGTCGTGGTCCCACCCGGAGCGCTTCGCCCCCGAGCGGTTCACCGATGTGGAGGACTACGAGGAGATCACGACCTTCGTCCCCCAGGGTGGGGGCGACGTCGCCACCGGTCACCGCTGCCCCGGGGAGAAGCTCGTCATCGCGGGACTCTCCGCCGCTGTCGCCGTCCTGAGCGACCCGGAACTGGCTGTGCTCGACGAGGGGCTCAACGTGAATCGCCGCCGCCTCCCCACCAAGCCCGCGTCCGGAGGACCGGTGCGCGGTGCCGGATCCGGGCGCGGCTGCCCCTTCCACTGAGCCACCGGATCTCACCCACCGGAGCTGTACCGGACGTTCCAGGAGATGAAGGACGGCTGCATCAAGGCCGTACTGCACCCCTCCGCCGCCTGACGGGTCGGTCGAGGGGCTCTTCGAGCAACCCTGGTTGACAATCCGCACGTCAGCAACCTAGGTTGACAGCATGGAGTCCCTCGACATCGCCCGCGCTGCGGCGGACACGACCGACCCGCGCGCCGGCCTGCGCGCCGTCGCCTCCCTCCGGACCCTCGCCGACGCGCTCGAGCTGCGTCAGGTGGAGGCCGCGCTCCGCGCCGGAATGAGTTGGCAGACCATCGCAGACGCTCTCGGCGTGACGCGACAGGCCGTGCACAAGAAGCACAGCCGCCGCATCGATCCGACCATCCCCGTGCCGCGGAGGAACGCATGAGTCGCTTCACGCAGGCCGCCGCCACCATGCACACGCTGTCGCTCGCGGCGATGGAGGAGGCGTCGCGCTTCGGCGTGCATGACGCGGACATCGACCACCTGCTGCTCGCGCTCACGATCGACGCCGACACCGGCGGGCAGGTGCTCCGGCGGGCCGGGATCCGCCTCGATGCCACCCGGGCCGCTGTCGCGGCGCAGCACGCAGGGCAGCTCCTGGCCATGGGGATCGATGCCCCGGCGGTGGGCCCTGGCCGCATCGTGTTCCATGAGACCGACGGCTACGACTGGACCGAGCGTGCCCTCGCGGTACTCCGAGCCGCGTCCCAGGGAGGTCGGCGAGGGGACTCCGCCGCCGTGCTTCGGGCCCTGCTCGCAGAACCCAGCGGCCTGATCGCCGCCATCCTCGCTCGTCTCGCCGTGACGGAAGACGACCTCACGGCGCAGCTCGACGAGGTCGAAGGCACCGCGCGCTCCCCCCAACCGGGCGAAGAGCGGGCGGCCGGGGGGATCACCGGGTCCCGCTCGATGTTCGTGCCGGCCGCGGAAACCGAGGTTCGGGCGGTGCTCGCCGATCCTGAACGGCTCCCGGAATGGGAGCAGAGCGTCGCGACCGTCCTCCCCGCCGGGGACGACGGCCCCTGGGAGGCGTTCGCCCCGACGACGACCCCGGACGGACGACCCCTGCATCGCAAGCCGGAGTTCCATCGCCTTCACGTAACGCAGGAGAAGGAGCGGTCCGGGGCGGTGACCTGGCGCTTCGAGTACCCCGACGCGCCCCAGGCGAATCCGCGCGTCCTCACGATGGCACTCGAACCGGCCGCCGGCGGGACGCAGCTCCGCGCGACGATGACGTGGGAGACCAGGCCCCGCGGTCCGGTGCGGCGGGCACTGCGGGCACCGCTGCTTCCACTGTGGCGCGGCCTCGTCTTCATCCAGCTCGCGCAGGTCGAGAGCGGGATCAGCCGCATCTTCCGGTGAGTGGCGGCTCAGTCGCCTGCGTGCCGCGGACCGACGCCCGGCTCCTTGCTGTGGGTCGACTCGTAGGCGGGTTCGGGCGGGTTCTTCGACGCCGGGTCGACGCGGGCCGCGTTTCCGGCTCCGGCGTCCGCACCGGCGCCACCGGCGGGCACGTCCTGAAGGGCATCGTGGTCGTCGCCGCCCCGTTCGGCGAGGTGTGCCGCGACGCCCTCGCGAGACGGTTCCTCCTCGGACTCGGCGGCGGCGTCCTCCTCCGCGAGCCGCAGAGCCTCCTCCGACAGCAAGGGCTCATCCGGGTACATGAAGGCTTCCGGGTTCGACATCACGCGCTCCTCTCGTGGCGGAGACTCCAGAGTGCGCCGGATCCGCGCTCAGGACAAGGCCCGTTGACAGCTCGCCGTCGCCCCGGTATCCCCGGTGGGCGCAGCGGAGGACCGCCACCCCCACCGGGCCGGAGCCCTCAGCTCTTCGCGCCCTTGCGAGGCTTGAGGAACTCGTCGGGTGCGTTCTTCGCGCGCTTCGCCGCCCGCTTCTCCTTGAGCGAGAGCTGCGGCTCCTTCTTCCCTGCGCGACCCGGTGTGGACTTTCCTGACATGGCGCTTCCCCTTTGTGACTGGCTGGCGTAACCCCCGACCATACCCGGAAGCACAGGGAAGTCAAATTTCCCGCTGAACGGGAGAAAAACGGTCGCGGGAATCGCTCGGAACCCCACGCGTCGGGGTGGACACTCCCGCACTTCTTTTGAATGACTCAAAATAACGTGATACCGTCGGAGGACAGCAACCGGCCAGGCCGACCGCTCCGCACACCCGTCACCGGGCCGCCCGCGGGGCGCGCCGCCGCACCACGCGCACCGACCCCGGGGAGACCACCCCGCCGTCCGGCGTACGCCTCGCGAGGGACCCCGTCCCTCGGCGCGAGCCTGCCCACCCGCCCCGAGAGAGGAACACCATGCCAGAGACACGACCCACCGACCAGCGGAGGACGGGGTTCACCTCGATGCCGCACGCTCTCGGCCGCGGCGGCCGCGAGGATATCGTCTGGGAGGCGCTCGAGCGGGTGGACGGCAAGCCGGCGCCCGCGATCGGCGTCATGCAGGCGGCGATGGGCACGGAGGCCCAGATCCGCCTGACCGCGGACGTGATCCGCGCCTACCTCGATGCGCACGGCCTTCGAGACACCCGGGAGTGGGCTGCGCGCCAGGGCGGTGCCGCATGAGGCGCCGGCTCCGCACGGAGACCCAGGAACACGCCGACGCCGTGCTGCGGCTGCAGCCGGCGGAGCTTCACGACACGGCGCCGTTCGCCCCCGGTGACGACCGCTTCGTCGCCGAGCTCGCCTCCCCCGGCCTGGGCGCGTGCTCATTCGTGCTCGGCCCGCAGGGGACACCTCCGCCCGCGTGGATCGTGCTCGACTACGCCGACGGGCAGCAGCGCCGGTGGCGGCGCGCCCGGCGCGCGGGCGGTCGGCACTTCTTCACGCTCGCGGAGGACACGGCGAGCGCGGGATACATCACGACTGTTGCCTGAGGCAACTTTGAGGCGTACCCTGGACACATGACCACCGGCGAAGACGTCGCCGGCATCCACCTGGCCCTCGTCCGCGTGGTGTCGGAATGGAGTGAGAGCGACCTGCAACGCCAGGTCGCTGAAGCCGTCGACGTCGCCCTCGACCCGTCCGCCATCCGCGCGCTCTACCTGCTCGGGATGAACGGGGGCGCGATGGGCTTCGGCGACCTGGCCGCGCATGCGACGCTGTCGCGGCCGACCACGTCGAAGCTCGTCGCCCGCATGGCGACGCAGGGCGTCGTCGACCCCGTGCGCTCGGGTCGCACCGTCGAGGTTCGACTGACGGACGCGGGCCGGACGGCCTATGCGCGCCTAGTCGAGGCCGGCCATCGCATGGTCGACGATGCGCTCGCGGGCTGGTCACCGGACGAGATCGACGGATTCCGCCGCCAGCTCGGCCGCTTCGTCACCGCACTGTCCGGCACGCCGCCGGTCGTGTCCATCAAGGAGGAAACCTCATGACCCGCACCTATGTCGTCACCGGATCCGCATCCGGCATCGGCGCCGCCACCACCGAGATGCTCCGCTCGCACGGCCACACCGTCATCGGCGTCGACCTCGCCGGGGTCGAGGTCGACGGCGATCTGTCCACCCACGAGGGGCGTCTGGCTGCGGCGAGCGCCGTGGTCGAGGCGGCAGACGACGGGATCGACGCCGTCATCGCCTGCGCCGGCATCTCGGCTCCGATCTCGAAGACGATGTCCATCAACTTCTTCGGCGTGACCGAGTTCCTGACCGCGCTCCAGCCCACGCTGAGCCTGGCCGACGCACCGCGCGCCGCCGTGGTGTCGTCGATGGCCTCGCTGCAGCCGGTGTCGCCCGAGCTCGTCGACGCCGCCCTCGCCGGCGACGAGGCGCGCGCGATCGAGATCGGCGACCGCCTGGCCGCAACCCCCGAGGCCGGGTTCCTCAACTACTCGTCCAGCAAGCGCGCCCTGTCGCGCTGGGTCCGTCGTGAGAGCGTCACCCCGGCGTGGGCGGGCGCGGGCATCCCGCTGAACGCCGTCGCCCCCGGCACCGTCACCACGGCGATGACGGCCGGCCTGCTCGACTCGCCCGAGGGCCTGGCCATGGTGGACGCCGCTGTGCCGATGCCGCTGAACTACCACCAGCCGGCGTCCTCCATCGCCGAGCTGCTCGTCTGGCTGACGAGCCCGGCCAACACCCACATGGCGGGGCAGACGATCTACTGCGACGGCGGGGCAGACGCCGTGCTGCGGGGCGACGACATCTGGTCCTGGAACGACGCACCGCAGAGCTGAGTCCTCCCGGTCAGCCTCGCGGACGCCCCGACGGCGTGCCGCGGAGGAGCGCATACGCGCCGAGGGTGGGCGCCCGCACCGTGCCGTCCTGCCGGAGCGGGTGCTCCTCCCCCTCGGGCACCGCGAGCAGCACGACGTAGCCGAGCTCCTGCGCGGCGGTCCCCCACCCGCGGGGTACGGCGTTCTCCCGCGCCGCCTCGGTGTGCGCGCCCCGCACCCCCGCGAGGTCGCGCACCCGCAGGCGGTCGTCGCCGTCGAACTCCACCGCCACCCGCCCGAGCGGCGTCAGCGGACCGTTCACCGGAGGCTCCAGCACCCGCCATCCGCCGGCCCGCAGTCGGCCGGCATCCCCTCCACCGGACGGCAGCCGCAGCAGCAGACCCGGGGCGGAGCGGTCTCCGTGGGCGAGGAGGACGAACAGGAAGGTCGGCTCCCCCTCCTTCGCCCGCTGCGCCCGAGAGGAACGGCGGACGAGGGCGATCCCGCCGACCACGGCGAGCGCACCTCCGGCCGCGGGAACACCGGCGAGGAGGAATGCGACCACCACGACCGCGAGGCCGGTGGCGACGCCGACCCCGCGGAGCGCCCGGGGGTCAGCGGCCGTGATCCGACCCATGCGTCCGCCCGTCCCCCTCGATCTCGCCGCCCGGCTCGGAGGCCGGCGATCCGTGCCCGGCATCCACCCGCTCGATCTCGGCCTGCGTGAGCGGAGCGAGGCGGTCTTCGAAGAACCAGCGCGACATCGCGGAGCGGAGGTTCTCCGTCCACGGGATGCGTCCCTTCGCATTCGGGCGGACGACCAGCGGCTCGTAGCCGTCGACGTCGATGAGCTTCCAACGGTCGTAGACGTCGACCGGCTGGTGCACCTCGACGAACTCGCCGCCGGGGAGGCGGACGATGCGTCCGGACTCGAAGCCGTGCAGGACGATCTCACGGTCCTTCTTCTGGAGCGCGATGCAGATGCGCTTCGTGACGAAGTAGCCGGTGAGCGGTCCGACGATGAGCAGCGCCTGCAGGGAGTGGATGACCCCTTCCATGGTGAGCATGAAGTGCGTGGCGATGAGGTCGGAGGAAGCCGCCGCCCACAGGACCGCGTAGAAGATGACGCCGGCGACGCCGATCGCGGTGCGGGTGGCCGCGTTGCGCGGACGCTGCGCGATGTGGTGCTCGCGCTTGTCGCCGGTGACCCACGCCTCGATGAACGGGTAGAAGAGCACCGTGAGGATGAAGAGTCCCATCACCGCCACCGGGATGATGATGCCGAAGGACCAGGTGCGATCGAACAGCACGATGTCCCAGTTCGGTGGGGCGAGGCGGAGAGCGCCGTCCGCGAACCCGATGTACCAGTCCGGCTGGGTGCCGGCCGAGATCGGGGACGGGTCATACGGACCGTAGATCCAGAACGGGAGGATCTGGAAGAACGTTCCCAGCACCGCGATCACTCCGAACACCAGGAAGAAGAACCCGCCCATCTTCGCCGCGTACACCGGCATGATCGGGTACCCGACGACGTTCGCGTTGGTGCGGCCGGGGCCGGCGAACTGGGTGTGCTTGTTCACGATCATCAGGAGCATGTGCACCGCGATGAGCGCGATCACCAGCATCGGCAGGATGAGGATGTGCAGCGTGTACAGTCTGCCGATGATGTCGGTGCCGGGGAACTCG
>NZ_DLNJ01000034.1:55235-56024 GCF_002478345.1 Microbacterium sp. UBA7513 | reverse complement strand
CGCCGACGTCGGACCCGGCGTCCGATGCGGTGCCCGCTCCGACGACCTCCGCCGGGGGCGAGAGCGTCCGCCGCGGACTGCCTCGTGTGCCGGGTGGCGAGCCGTGGCCGCCTGCCGGCACCGCGCCCGCGCGAGCGGCCACGGCCGCGGCCGTGACGCCGGATGCCGCGCTGATCCCGGAGACGCCGTCTCCGGCGGCGCCGCCTGCCGAGCCCGCCGCCCCCGGTACCACCCTGGCGCCCGCGGCCGACATCAGCACACCGCTGCCCTGGACCCGCACGGTCTGGAACGGTCGTGCCCCCCGACACCTCCCGGCCGCTGCCACGATCGCCACCCCGACCGCTCGCCGGCGCCCGACCTGGACCCAGGCGATCGCGGTGCTGTTCGGCGCCGCCGCTCTCGGTGTGCTCGCGGCCGCGGCCGTGGCTCTGGTCCGCGCGCTGCTCAGCCTCCCCTTCCTGCAGGACTTCCTGGCAGCCTTCCCGGGCGAGTACGAGCCGCCGATCCCGGTCGAGCCCGGCTTCGCGCCGTGGGTCAACTGGGCGCACTTCTTCAACATGTTCCTGATCGTGCTGATCATCCGGTCGGGCCTGCAGGTGCGCACCGAGAAGCGGCCGAGCGTGTTCTGGACGCCGCGGAACAACCCGAAGGGCAAGATCAGCCTGAACCTCTGGTTCCACCAGGCGCTCGACATCCTGTGGCTGCTGAACGGCGTGATCTTCGTGGTGCTGCTGTTCGCCACGGGACACTGGGTGCGGATCGTGCCGACGAGCTGGGAGGTCTTCCCGA
>NZ_DLNJ01000034.1:0-54995 GCF_002478345.1 Microbacterium sp. UBA7513 | reverse complement strand
ACGAGCTGGGAGGTCTTCCCGAACGCGCTGTCGGCGGCGCTGCAGTACATCTCGTTCGACTGGCCGCACGAGAACGGCTGGAACAACTACAACAGCCTGCAGCAGCTCGCCTACTTCGTCACCGTCTTCCTCGCGGCACCGCTCGCCGCCGTCACCGGGTTCCGCATGTCGGGGCTCTGGCCCAAGAAGGCGGAGCGCCTGTCGAAGGCGTACCCGGTGGAATGGGCCCGCGCCCTGCACTTCCCGGTGATGCTGTACTTCGTGGCGTTCATCATCGCGCACGTCGCGCTCGTGATGCTGACCGGCTTCCTGCGCAACCTCAACCACATGTTCGCCGCGCAGGATGCCGCGACGTGGACGGGGTTCTGGGTGTTCATCGCCTCGCTCGTCGTGATCGCGATCGCGTGGGTCGCGGCGCGCCCGCTCGTGCTCGCGCCGATCGCGAGGGCGTTCGGCAAGGTCTCGGGGCGCTGATCCATGACCGACCGCACCACCATCGAGGACTACTGGCGCGAGGCCCGCATCGCGCTGCCCCACCTGCCCGAGGCCCTTCCCGAGGCGTGGGGTTTCGGCGCGACGCCGGAGCACGCCGACGAACTCCTGGAGCTCGTGCTCCGAGGCATCAAGGTGGGCACCGCGTCCTCCGTCTGGGACTACGAGGAGACGGGGGACCCGCTGCCGACCGTCGGCGAGCTCAGCATCATCCTCGACGGAACCGGCGCCCCGCGCGCCGTGATCGAGACCACGGCGATCGACATCGTGCCGTTCGACGAGGTCGACGAGGCGCACGCGTTCGCCGAGGGGGAGGGGGATCGCACCCTGGCGCACTGGCGCGAGGTGCACGAGCGCTACTGGCGCACCCACTCCGAGAGCCCGCGCGGCTACGAACCCGACATGCCGGTGCTGTGTGAGCGCTTCCGGCTGCTCCTGCCGACCGGCGTGGAGGACTGAGGAGAGGGAGATCATGGCAGAGGCCTACATCGTCGACGCGGTCCGTTCACCGGTCGGACGCCGTGGCGGCGCTCTCGCGGAGATCCACCCCGCCGACCTCGGCGCGCACAGTCTGCGGGCCCTCGTCGACCGCACCGGCATCGACCCTGGCGCCGTGGACGACGTGATCCTCGGAGCCATCGATGCGCTCGGGGGACAGGCCGGGAACGTCGCGCGCACCGCGTTGCTCGTCGCCGGCTTCCCGGAGCACGTGCCCGGCGTGACGATCGACCGCCAGTGCGGATCCAGTCAGCAGGCCGTGCACTTCGCCGCGCAGGCGGTGCTCAGCGGCACCAGTGACCTCGTGATCGCCGGCGGGCTGCAGAACATGTCGCGGATCCCGCTCACGGCGGCCGCGACCGTCGGCCGGGAGTACGGTTTCACGACGCCGTACGCTGAGTCGCCCGGATGGCAGGAGCGGTACGGCGACCAGGAGATCTCGCAGTTCCGGGGCGCGGAGCTCATCGCCGAGCGGTGGGACATCTCGCGGGAGGAGATGGAGCGGTACGCGCTGGAGAGCCACCGCCGGGCAGCCGTCGCCCAGGACGAGGGGCGGTTCGCGGCGGAGATCGCGCCGCTCGCCGGGCTCGACCACGACGAGGGCGTGCGCCGGGACACCACGCTCGAACGCATGGCCGGCCTGCCGCCGCTCGCGCCCGGGGGACGGATCACCGCGGCGGTCGCGTCGCAGATCAGCGACGCATCGAGCGCCGTGCTCATCGCCAGTGCGCGGGCGGTGCAGGAGCACGGCCTCACCCCGCGGGCCCGCATCCACCACCTCTCCGTCCGCGGCGACGACCCCGTGCTCATGCTCACGGCACCGATCCCGGCGACCCGGCACGCGCTGGCGCGCACCGGGCTCCGGATCGAGGACATCGACCTGCTCGAGGTCAACGAGGCGTTCGCCTCCGTCGTGCTCGCCTGGATGCGCGAGACCGGTGCGCCGCACGAGAAGGTCAACGTCAACGGCGGCGGCATCGCCCTGGGGCATCCGATCGGCGCGACCGGAACCCGCATCCTCGCGACCCTGCTCAACGAGCTGGAGCGCACCGGCGGCCGCTACGGCCTGCAGACGATGTGCGAGGGTGGCGGCGTCGCGAACGTCACGATCATCGAACGCCTCTGAGGGCAGACGAAAAGGGCCGCCCCGCGGGGCGGCCCTTCCGGTGAGGACGAGGGTCAGGGGCGCACGAAGCGGACCTCGGTGAGCGTCTCACCGAGGAACGGCTCGGTGTGCGCGGCGCCGTCGAGGTGGAACCCGTTGCGCGTGTAGAAGCGGTGCGCGCGGGGGTTGTCCTCGGCGACCCAGAGGTAGAGCGGCTCGTCCTTCTCGACGGCGGCGTCGAAGAGCTTCTGGCCGATGCCGGTCGAGTGGTACGCGTCGAGCAGGTAGATGAAGTACAGCTCGCGGAACGCCGGGGCGTCCTTGTCGCGGGCCGGACCCGAGCCGACGAAGCCGACGATCTCGCCGTCGACGAGCGCCGCGTTCATCTTGAAGTCGGGGCCCTGCGAGGCCCAGTGCGTCCAGAGCTCGGCCATGCGCCGAGGCGAGACCTTCTCCAGCGCCGCCTTGCTGATGAGGTGATCGTAGGTCTCATGCCAGCACTGCGCATGCACGCGACCGAGGGCTTCCGCATCCACATCACGGACCGGACGGACGATGACTTCGGGCTGGGCTTCGGCGCTCATGCGGTGACTCTACGGCGGGTCCGTGGAAATCGGAAATCGGGATGACGGCCGGGGAAAGGCCCACCGGGGGCATGGAGGAATCGGACAACGAAGTTCGGTCGTCGTGCGCGGATGGCTACGATCAGTCCTCGTGAACGTGATCTGGCGGACCCTCCTCGTGATCCTCGGTGCGCGTCGCCGCGTGCGGCAGGGGAAGACCCTCGACCCCACCGCCGTCGGCACCGTGACGGTGACCACCCTGCCCACCGACCTCGACATCCTCCGCCACATGAACAACGGCCGGTACCTGTCGCTGTTCGACCTCGGTCGCTGGGACCACCTCATCCGCACCGGGTTGTTCGACGTGATGAAGGAGCAGGGCTGGTACGCGGTCGTGTCGAGCGAGACGATCACCTTCCGCAAGTCGCTCCAGCTCTGGCAGCGGTTCGAGGTGCAGTCCCGGTTCATCGGGCACGACGAGAAGGCCCTGTTCCTGGAGCATCGCGCCGTGGTCGGCGGCGAGGTCTACGCCAGGGCCATCGTGCGGGCCCGCGTGCTGCGGCGCTCCGGCGGCACGGTCAGCAACGAGGAGCTCTTCGCCGCGGTGGGCAAGCCCGACGGGGTGCCGGAGATCGACGCGTGGGTGCACGACTGGGCGGCCGCGTCCGCCCTGCCTCCCGTGCGCACCCCGGCCCCCAGCATCTGGAACTGAGCCGACTCCAGCCCGCACGGTCGGGCACCCCGGGATTCCGCGACCGGCGACCTAGGGTGGTCACATGGCAGAGTCGTCGTCATCCTCCGCGGAGGCGGGGGCATCCGCATCCCTCGCCGATCAGGCGGTCGAGCTCGCGCGCCGCTGGGTGATCGAGGCGGCCGCGGCCGACGTCGACCCCGCCGCGGAACGCCTCGCCGGAGTGCTCCGCGACGCCAACGGTCTGCCGTTCACCCTCGGTTTCGTCGACGGCGTGATGCGGCCCGAGAGCCTGACCGCCGCGGCCGCCCAGCTGCGCCGGATCGCGCCCATCGTGCCGGAGTTCCTGCCGTGGTACCTGCGCTCCGCGGTGCGGCTCGGCGGCGGCGTCGCCCCGGTGCTGCCGACCCCGGTCGTCCCCCTCGCGCGACGGGCGCTGCGCGAGATGGTGGGGCACCTCGTGGTGGACGCCCGGCCCGCGAAGCTCGGACCCGCGATCGAGAAGCTGCGGGAGTCGGGCTCGCGCCTGAACCTCAACCTCCTCGGGGAGGCGGTGCTGGGCGAGGCGGAGGCGCAGCGGCGGCTCGACGGCATCCACGAGCTCATCCGGCGTCCGGACGTCGACTACGTGTCGGTCAAGGTCTCGGCCATCGTCAGCCGCATCTCGATGTGGGGCTTCGACGAGGTCGTCGACCGGGTCGTGGAGCGGCTGCTCCCGCTGTACGTGACGGCTGCGGCAGACGGCACCTTCATCAACCTCGACATGGAGGAGTATCGCGACCTCGACCTCACGATCGCTGTCTTCACGCGGATCCTGGAGGACCCTCGGCTCATCGGGCTCGAGGCCGGGATCGTGCTGCAGGCCTATCTGCCTGACGCCCTCCCGGCCCTCCAGGAGCTCACCGCCTGGGCGCAGGACCGCGTGATCCACGGGGGAGCCCGCATCAAGGTGCGCCTCGTGAAGGGCGCGAACCTCGCGATGGAGCACGTCGAGGCGACGCTGCACGGGTGGACGCCTGCGCCCTACGACACGAAGCTCGACACCGACGCCAACTACCTGCGCTGCCTCGACTGGGCGCTGCGGCCCGAGCACACGACCTCGGTGCGGATCGGCGTGGCCGGCCACAACCTCTTCGGCATCGCCCACGCGTGGCTGCTGGCCGGGGAGCGGGGCGTCCGCGACGATGTCGAGTTCGAGATGCTGCTCGGCATGGCCCAGGGGCAGGTGCAGGCGGTGTCCCGGGAAGTGGGTCCGGTGCTGCTGTATGTGCCGGTCGTCGCGCCGGCCGAGTTCGACGTGGCCATCAGCTATCTCGTGCGGCGGCTGGAGGAGAACGCGTCGTCCGAGAACTTCCTCTCCGCGGCGTTCCACCTGCACGACGACGAGACGCTCTTCGCCCGCGAGGCCGGCCGCTTCCTCGACGCACTCGACCGGGCGGGGGACCCGGCCCTCGGCCTCGGCTCGCGGCGCACGCAGGACCGCCTCGCGCCCGTGCACGAGTCCGTGCGGCCGGCGCCGGTCAGCCCGGTCGCGGAGGCCGATCTCACCAAGGCCGTGCTCGGCATCGTGCGCGGCTCGGACGACGCCGACACCGGCGCCTTCCTCGAGACCGCCGTGTATGCGGCGCGCGAGCGCGGGGAGGACACCGGGGGCGCCCCGGGCTTCGCGAACACGGCCGATACGGATCTCGCCCTCCCCGCCAACCGCGAGTGGGCGGCGGGGATCCGCGCACGGCTCGCGGATTCGACGGTCGGGACGGAGGTCCTCGACGCCGCCCGCGTCGACGACGCCGACGACCTCGGCCGCATCGTGCGCGGCGTGCAGGGCGCGGCGGCGGCCTGGGGTGCGCGTCCCGCGGCCGAACGCGCCGAGGTGCTGCTGCGCGCGGCGGCGGCGCTCGAGTCCCGGCGCGCGGAGCTGGTCGAGGTCGCCGCCGCGGAGACCGGCAAGGTCTTCGCCGAAGCCGATGTCGAGGTGAGCGAGGCCGTCGACTTCGCCCGGTACTACGCCGCGACGTGCCGTGAGCTCGATGCGATCTCCGGCGCCGTCTTCGTCCCCGCCCGCGTGACCGTCGTCGCGCCGCCGTGGAACTTCCCCCTCGCGATCCCCGCCGGTGGCGTGCTGGCGGCGCTCGCCGCGGGCTCCGGCGTGGTCCTGAAGCCCGCCCCGCAGGCGCGGCGGTGTGCGGCGGTGCTCGTGGAGGCCCTGTGGGACGGCGGCGTCCCGCGTGAGGCTCTCGCTCTCGTCGACATCGAGGAAGGCGACCTCGGCCGTGCCCTCATCACGGACGAGGCGGTGGACCGGGTGATCCTCACCGGATCGTGGGAGACCGCGGCGCTGTTCCGCTCCTGGCGTCCCGACCTGCCCCTGCTCGCGGAGACCAGCGGCAAGAACGCCATGATCATCACCCCCTCGGCCGACCTCGACCTCGCCGTGGCCGACCTCGTGAAGAGCGCGTTCGGTCATGCGGGGCAGAAGTGCTCCGCAGCGTCGCTCGCGATCCTCGTCGGGCCGGTGGGGCGCTCGCAGCGTTTCGCCCGTCAGCTCGCCGATGCGGTCCGCTCGCTGCGGGTGGGCTGGCCCTCGGATCCGCTCGCCGAGGTGGGCCCCGTCATCGAGAAGCCCGAGGGCAAGCTCGCCTGGGCCCTCTCCGAGCTGGAGGGCGACGAGCGGTGGCTCATCGAACCCGCCCTCGATCCCGCCGACGACGGCAGCGGCCGGCTCTGGCGTCCCGGCGTGCGGGTCGGCGTGCAGTCCGGCTCCCGCTTCCACACCGAGGAGTTCTTCGGCCCGGTCCTCGGGATCATGCACGCCCCGACCCTCGCGAAGGCCGTCGATCTGCAGAACGCCGTCGCCTACGGTCTCACCGCGGGACTGCACACGCAGGACCCCGACGACCTCTCCTTCTGGCTCGACCGCGTGCAGGCCGGGAACCTCTACGTCAACCGCGGCACCACCGGGGCGATCGTGCAGCGGCAGCCGTTCGGCGGGTGGAAGCGCTCCTCCGTCGGGGCCGGTGCCAAGCCCGGCGGGCCGAACCACCTCATCGGACTCGGGTCGTGGCGCGCCCAGCACGGGTCCCCGGCGTCGAGCACGCTTCATCTGCGGGGGCTCGACTCCCGGATCACGGGGCTCATCGAGGCCGCGCAGCCGTCCCTCCCGTTCGAGTCGTTCGAGTGGCTCCGGCGGTCCGCCCTGTCAGACGCGTTGGCCTGGGACCGGGAGTTCGGCCGGGTGCGGGACGTCTCGCGGCTGGAGATCGAGCGCAACCTCTTCCGGTATCGCCCTGTGCCCGTGGAGATCCGCGCCACCGAGGACGCCGCCCTGCACGACCTGCTGCGGGTCGTGATCGCGGGAGTGCGCGCGGGGGCAGGGTTCGTCGTGTCCACTCCGGTCGGGCTTCCGGCGGGCGTGCGGCGTGCTCTGGGCGACCTCGACGCCGTGGTGTTCCTGGAGACGGAGGACGAGTGGCTCCAGCGGATGCGGGTGGCCGAGGGGGCTGGAGCCTCCGGAGATGCCGGTGTTCCGGCGCTTCCGCGGCATGAGCGCGTGCGGCTCGTGGGCGGACGGGAGTCGGTGGCGGCGCTGCGCTCCGTGCTGGCGGTGGCGACGGGCGGTGATCCGGACCTCGCGGTGTACGACGCGGAGGTGACGGCGGCGGCCCGCATCGAGCTCCTTCCGTTCGTGCACGAGCAGTCCGTCTCGATCACCGCCCATCGCTACGGAAATCCCGACCCCTGGAGCGCCTCCGTCATCTGACCCCCGCCCGGCCCGTCCGCCGGGGTGCCCCGCCCGTTTCGGTGCGGGTGCGACAAGGCGCCTCCCCGGGTCGCCCGGGGTGCGTTTCTGATCCCGCCCGTGCCGAGGGGTGCCGCGCGGGTTTCGGTGCGGGTGCAAAAAGGTGCCGCTCCGGAGCGATGGGGGTGCGTTTTCGATCCCGCCTTCCGGGGATGGCCGGGCTCCGCCTCGGTACGGGGGCGAAAAGGCGCTCCTCCGGAACGACGGGGGTGCGTTTTCGATCCCGCCTGCGGTGGGTGTGCGGGATTGGGGTGGGAGGTTCCTGGGACGCGGGATCGAAAAGGTGCCCTCGGGGGCCTGGGGAGGGGCGTTAGTGATCCCGCGGCGCGGGACGGGGCCAGGGGCTACGGGAGGCGGTGTAAAAGATTCTTGACACGCGCGGGAGTGCAGACGTATCCTCGTGTCAAGAATTTTTGACACGAGGAGATTCGCATGGTCTACGAGGAGCGCAACGTCTGGGCCGGGCTCATCGTCAGCCCGATCGTCGCGGTCGTCTACGTCGTGCTGCTGCTGCAGCAGGCCGGCGGCGGACCGCTCACCGCCACGGACTGGTTCCCGCTGATGCTCTGGACGATCGGCGGGGGCATCGTCGCGACGATCGTGCTCAGTGTCCTCTGGGGCATCATCGCGGGGATGTCCGATCCGGAGGGCATCGGCCGCTCCGACATCCGCGACCGGGACATCGGCCGGATGGGTTCCCGCGTGGAGCAGGCCTTCGTCACGATCGCCGGTCTCGGCGTCATCGTCCTCTGCGGTCTCGGCGCCGACGTGTTCTGGATCGCGAACACCATGTTCGCCGGGTTCCTCGTGGCGGCCGTCGTCGGCGGTGTCGCCCGGGCCGTCGCGTACCGGCGGGGGCTGCGCTGATGGTCAAGCCCACCCTCGTCTCCAACACCATCCGGGCCCATCGCGAGCGTGCCGGACTCACGCAGGCCGAGCTCGCCCGCACGATCGGGGTCACCAGACAGACCCTCATCGCGATCGAACAGCAGAAGTACTCGCCGACACTCGAGCTCGCGTTCCAGATCGCCCGGGCCTTCGGGGTCGGGCTCGACGACCTGTTCGCGTATCCGACCGACCCCGGAGGTGCCACATGACCGAGACGATGCCCGCCTGGACCCGCGAGACGTACGGCCCGGCCGCCGGGACAACACTGACCCGCCAGCCCGTCCCCGAGCCGCATCGAGGCGAGGTCGTGCTGCGCGTGCAGGCCACCGCCCTCAACGCCGGCGACGTGCGGCTGCTCCTCGGCGACCCGCTGCTGGTCCGGCCGTTCTTCGGGCTCACTCGCCCCAAGCACCCGGTGCGCGGGCTCGACGTCGCCGGCACCGTCGTGGCGGTCGGCGCCGACGTGGTGAACGCCGAGCTCGGCGAACTCGTCGTCGGGGAGCTGCAGGGCGGCGGCGGCCTCGCCTCCCACGCACGCATCGCGGCCGACCGTGTCGTGCCCGTGCCCCCGGATGTGACACCCGAGGCGGCGGCCTGTCTGCCGATCGCCGGAGGCACCGCGTGGCAGGCGCTCGATGCCGCCGGAGTGGGGTTGCGGCACCGTGCGCAGCGGGTCCTCGTGATCGGGGCGTCCGGCGGCGTGGGGACCTTCGCCGTGCAGCTCGCGGCGCTCCGCGGGGCCGAGGTCTGGGCGACGTGCGGCGCGCGCAACGCCCTCCTGATGGAGCGTCTCGGAGCCGTGCGCACGCTCGACCACCGCACGTCTCCGCTCACGCACCTGCCCTCCTCGCGGTTCGATGCCGTCATCGACATCGCGGGAGGTGTGCCGATCCGCGAGCTGCAGCGCCTCGTCCGTCCGGGTGGCCGCGTGGTGCTCGTGACCGGCGACGGCGGACGCGTGCTCGGCCCTGTGCCGCGGATGATCCGCGCCGCCGTGCTCTCGCTCCGCGGACCCCGGGTGGTGTCGCTCACGGCGACCTCGCGCCCCGAGGTCCTCACGAAGCTGCTCGAGCTCGTGGAGGAGGGGCATCTGGTTCCGGTGATCGAGCGCACGTACCCGTTCGACGAGGCCGTGTCCGCGCTCGCGCACGTCGAAGCCGGGCACACGGTCGGCAAGGTCGTGGTGACGCAGCGCGAGGGCTGAGGGCGACACGGGACGGATGCTGGTGGCGCCCAGGGTCCGGTGGCACAATGGTCACCGGCGTGCCCGAGTCGCATCTTCCCCTCCGCCTCGTCCGAGCAGGGGGTCGAAGGACCGCCGGGCCCCTGGACAGCGTCCGCCGCGCCCGTTCACACGAGGAGCATCCATGTCGACGCCGGAGACCGCCGTCACCACCGCCCCCACGCGCACCGCGCACCGCCGCCACTACCTGATGTGCCGTCCCGAGCACTTCACGGTGAACTACTCCATCAATCCGTGGATGGAGCCGTCGCGGCCGACCGATACCGCCAACGCCGTCGCCCAGTGGCAGAAGCTCTATGACCTGTACCTCGAGCTCGGTCACGAGGTCGAGCTCATCGATCCGCTCCCCGGCTACCCGGACATGGTCTACACGGCCAACGGCGGCTTCCTCATCGACGGTCGCGCCTACGTGCCGGAGTTCCGGTTCGTCGAGCGCCAGGGCGAGGCTCCGGCCTTCGCCGACTGGTTCCGCGCCGCCGGCTACGACACGGTCATGCCGAAGGAGGTCAACGAGGGCGAGGGCGACTTCCTGCTCGTCGGCGATGTGATCCTTGCGGGCACGGGCTTCCGCTCCACCGGTGACAGCCACCGCGAGGTCGGCGAGGTCTTCGGCCGCGAGGTCGTGTCGCTGAACCTCACCGACCCCCGCTTCTACCACCTCGACACCGCGATCGCGGTGCTCGACCCCGTGCAGGGCGTGGAGAACGGCGGCCCCGAGCGGGCGAACATCGCCTACCTCCCCGGGGCCTTCGACGACGCCAGCCGTGCCGAGCTGGAGAAGCGCTTCCCGGACGCGATCCTCGTGTCGGACGAGGACGGCGCAGTGTTCGGCCTGAACTCCTCGAGCGACGGCTACAACGTCATCATCTCGCCGCGGGCGAAGGGCTTCGAGCAGCAGCTCCGGGAGCGCGGGTACAACCCGATCACCGTCGACCTCTCCGAGCTCCTCCTCGGCGGCGGCGGGATCAAGTGCTGCACGCTCGAGCTGCGGGGTGCGAAGTGACGATCGAGCAGGCGGCGGGCGCTTCGACGAGCTCAGCGACCCGCGAGGTCGCGGAGCCGCACGTCGCGCACAACTACCACCCGCTGCCCGTGATGATCGCGCGCGGCGAGGGGGCGTGGGTCACCGATGTCGAGGGCAAGCGCTACCTCGACCTGCTCGCGGCCTACTCCGCGGTCAACTTCGGGCACCGTCACCCCGCGCTCGTCGCGGCGCTGACCGAGCAGCTCGGTCGGGTCACGCTCGTCAGCCGGGCGTTCCAGAGCGACACCCTGGAGCCGTTCGCCGCCGCCCTCGCCGAGCTTTGCGGCAAGGAGCTCGTGCTGCCGATGAACACGGGTGCCGAGGCGGTGGAGACCGGCATCAAGGTCGCCAGGGCCTGGGGCTATCGCGTGAAGGGCATCCCCGAGGGGAAGGCGCGGATCGTCGTGGCGAAGGGCAACTTCCACGGCCGCACGACGACGATCGTGAGCTTCAGCGACGACGAGACCGCGCACGACGACTTCGGCCCCTACACGCCGGGCTTCGACCGCGTGCCGTTCGGTGACGCGGAGGCGATCGCCGCGGCCATCACGGAGGACACGGCGGGCGTGCTCGTGGAGCCGATCCAGGGCGAGGCCGGGGTCGTGATCCCGCCGGAGGGGTACCTGCGCCGCATCCGCGAGATCTGCGACGAGAAGAACGTGCTGTTCATCGCCGACGAGATCCAGGCCGGCCTCGGGCGTGTCGGCGAGACGTTCGCGTGCGACCGCGAGGGCGTCGTGCCGGACCTGTATCTGCTGGGCAAGGCGCTCGGCGGCGGCATCCTGCCGGTCTCGGCCGTGGTGGGGAACACGGATGTGCTGGGCGTGATCCGCCCCGGGGAGCACGGCTCCACGTTCGGCGGCAACCCGCTCGCGGCGGCCGTCGGCCTCCGCGTGGTGGAGATGCTGCAGACGGGCGAGTTCCAGGAGCGTGCGCGGGCGCTCGGTGCCCACCTCGAGCAGGCGCTGCAGCCGCTGATCGGCCACGGCGTCACGGAGGTGCGCATCGCCGGGCTGTGGGCGGGCGTCGACATCGATCCGGCCGTCGGCACCGGCCGGGAGGTCGCGGAGAAGCTGCTCGACCGGGGTGTGCTCGTGAAGGACACGCACGGGCAGACCATCCGCATCGCCCCGCCGCTCGTCATCCGGGCGACCGAGCTCGACTGGGCCGTCGAGCAGCTCAAGGTGGTACTCGACGCCTGACCGCGCCCGACCCACCCCCTTCTGCACGAGCCACCCCCTTGCGAACGTTCGCAAGGGGGTGGCGCGTCTCAAAGGGGGTGGGTCGACGGATCAGGCCGGCGGGGAGTCGGGGTCGAGCGTGCGGAGGGTGTCCTCCTCGGCGGCGTTGTCGGCCGCGAGCTCGTCCTCGGTGTTCTCGTCGCCGCCCAGCGGAGCGGGGTGGCCGGGGCCGGAGCTGCCCTGGATGGCGCCGCCGGTCGACTCGCCGCGGGAGCTGTCGCCCTGGATCGCGCCGCCGGTGCCGTCGCCCTGGCCGGAGTTCTCGTCAGGGACGTCGACGCCGGGAGCGCCTTCGGCCGGATCCTGCGGGTGCGGGGTGCTCATGTTCTCGTCCATGACCCGACGCTACGACCGTCGGGCCGAGATGAGGAAGGCGTTGACAAACGCCTTCGCAGCTCACTCGCCGTCGCGGCGCGGGAGGCGGATGGGCGTGGTGGCCGCCGCCTTCTCCGTGTAGTCGACCGGCTCGACCGGCTGCACGACCCGCAGCGGCCGGGTCTCGTCGAGCGTCAGCCGGAAGCGGCTGCTCTCCTCACGGCGCAGCCTCCCCGACGTCAGCACCCAGGTCGCGCCGATCGCGCACGCGATGAAGCCGGCGGTGCCGCCGAGCATGATGGCGGCACGAGGACCGAACGCGTCGGCGACCCAGCCGGCGATCGGCGCGCCGACCGGAGTCGACCCCATGATGACCGCCATATAGAGGGCGAGCACGCGGCCGCGCAGTGCCGGATCGGTCGTGATCTGCACGTAGCCGTTCGCGGTCGTGAGCAGCGTCACGATCATGAAGCCGGTGAACGTGAGCGTGACGGCATAGGAGAGGTACGTGGGCATCGCGGCCGAGACGAAGGCCGCGATCCCGAAGCCGCCCGCCGCGAGGATCACCACGCGCACCCTCGCCCGGTCCCGACGCGCGGCGAGGAGGGCGCCGATCAGGGACCCGATCGCGAGCACCGAGCTCAGCACCCCGTACCCGTCGGCGCCGGCTCCGAACTCCAGCGCCATGGTCGAGGCGAAGATCGGGAAGTTCATGCCGAACGCGCCGATGAGGAACACCGTCACGAACACGACCTTGAGGTCGCTGCGCGCCCAGACGTAGCGGAAGCCCTCGGCGAGACCACCGGTACTGCGGTTCTTCGGACGCGGCGCGAGCAGGTGCGTGCGCATGAGCAGCAGCGCGACGATCATGGCGAGGAAGGTCGCGGCGTTGACGATGAACACCCAGCCGGAGCCGATCGCGACGATGAGCAGGCCGCCGACCGCGGGGCCGATCATGCGGGCGAGGTTGAAGGAGGCGGAGTTGAGCGCCACGGCGTTGGAGGTCTCCGTGGCGGACACCATGTCCGACACGAAGGCCTGTCGCGCGGGGGCGTCGAAGGCGTTGACGATGCCGAATCCGAGGGCGAACGCGAACATCATCGGCAGGGTCATCACCCCGGCGAGCAGCAGGGAGCCCACGGCGATCGCGAGGGCGAGGAGCGCGGCCTGCGTGGTCAGGAGGATCCTCCGCCGGTCGAAGCGATCCGCGACCCAGCCGGTCAGGCTCACGAGCACCAGGGGCGGGCCGAACTGCAGCGCCATGGTGACGCCCATCGCGGTCGCGTCGTTGTCGGTGAGCTCGGTCAGCACGACCCAGTCCTGTGCGGTGGCCTGCATCCACCCGCCGACGTTCGACACGAGGGCTCCGGCGAACCAGATCCGGTAGTTGATGTTCGCGAAGGAGCGGAACATGGCGCTCATCGCTCCACCACCCTCCGCATCAGGGCGCTCGCTTCTCGCAGCGTCGCCAGCTCCGCTTCGGTGTAGTCGACCTCGCGGAGCATGTCGGCCAGCAGCACGTCGCGGCGGCGGATGGTCTCGACGACGATCTCGACCCCGGCGGGGGTGATGTCCACCTGCACGCGGCGGCGGTCGTCCTCGTCAGGGGTGCGGGCGACATAGCCCTGCGCCTCCAGGCCGTTCACGATGCTCGTCATCGAGGGGGCGGTCACGCGCTCGCGCTCGGCGAGGGTGGAGATCGTGCGCCGACCGTTCATGCGGAGGTCGGCGAGGACGGCGAGCTGGGTGTCGCTCATCATGTCGGCGGCACGGGCGCAGCGGAGCCGGCGGGCGAGCCGGAACGTGGCCATGCGGAGGTCTGTGGCGGTGAGGTGCAGGGAATCATCGGACGCAGACATACTTAGTTAGTCTATCTAATATTTCTGGCCCGGGGGCGGCCAGGGGCGGGGCACCGGGCACAATGGAGGGGTGACCCGAACCATCCCCCTCGAAATCGCCGTCCAGGATCCCGCCGGAGTGCGCATCGCCGCTGAGGTCGGCGCCGCGCGCGTCGAACTCGCCACGGCCCTCGCGCTGGGTGGGCTCACCCCGTCGCCGGCCACCCTGGAGCTCGCGCTCGAAGCCGCGGGGGTGAAGGGCCCCGAGGTGCACGTCCTCATCCGTCCGCGCGCCGGCGGCTTCCACTACAGCGCCGACGAGCTGGCCGTCGCCGAACGAGACGTGCGGCACGCGGTCGCGGCGGGGGCCGCAGGAGTGGTGATCGGCGCGCTCGACGGCGAGGGGCAGCTGGATCGCGACGCCATGGCGCGGCTCCGGGATGCGGCCGGGGGAGCTCCGGCGACGCTGCACCGCGCGATCGACGTGACCGCCGACCCGGTGGCGACCCTGCGGGCTGCGAGGGAGCTCGGGCTCCGGCGCGTGCTCACCTCCGGAGGGGCGTCCGCCGCGATCGACGGCATCGACACCCTGCGCGCGCTGGTCGCCGCAGCCGAGGGGCAGATCGAGGTGATGGCCGGCAGCGGCGTCGACGTCGCGAGCGCTCCGGTGCTCGCCCGGGCCGGTGTGGACGCCCTCCACTTCTCCGCGAAGCGGGCCGTGACCGAAGACGGCGGCGTGCGCATGGGCTCCGCCTCCGACGGGGTCGGCGGCTACGAGGTGACGGATTGCGACATCGCCTTCGCCATCCGCGACGCCATCCGCGGCGCCCTCGCGGAGACCGACCGGTAAGGCAGGATCATGACCGAGACCCGCGAGTACACCGACAGCCACGGCATCGCCATCGTCTACGACGTCCACCCGGCGGAGGGCACGCCCCGCGGCGTCGTCCAGCTCCTGCACGGGGTGGGCGAGCACGCGGGACGGTATCCGGCGCTGATCGCCGCGCTCACCGGAGCCGGGCTCACCGTCTATGCCGACGACCATCGCGGGCACGGACGCACCGGTATGCGCCAGCACGGCGACCCCGCCCGGCTCGGACGGCTCGGCCCCGGCGGACTCCGGGCGGCCAAGGACGCGGTCTGGCAGCTGACCGGCATCATCCGTGACGAGAATCCCGACCTCCCGCTCGTGCTCCTCGGGCACTCGTGGGGGTCGTTCCTCGCGCAGATGCTGGTGAACGAGCACGCGGAGGCCTTCGATGCGGTCATCCTGTCCGGCTCGGCGCTGCGGACGCCCCGCTCCCTGAACCCGGCGCCGCTGAACGCCGCGTGGGCTGCCGACGACGCGACCGGATACGAGTGGCTGAGCCGCGACCCCGCGGTGTGGAAGGCGTTCGAGGAGGACCCGCTCACGACGGGGGTGCCGCTGCTCAAACTCTTCGGCCTGCTCGACGCGGCGCGACTCTACGGGCGTCCGGCGAAGCACCTCGCGCGCGACGTTCCGATGCTTCTCCTCGTCGGCCGTGACGATCCGGTCGGCGGTCCCCGCAGTGTCCACAAGCTCGCCGACGCGTACCGCCGACGCTCCGGGCTCACTGACGTCACGACCCTCGTCTACCCCGACGCCCGGCACGAGATCTTCCAGGAGCTTCAGCAGGACGAGGTGCGCGCCGACGTGCTCGCGTGGCTCGACGCCCACATCCCCGCCCGCTGACCCCCGCCCCGGCCCGTTCCGTCCCGTTCCGGCCCGTTCCGGGTCCAGGTCCAGTTCCGGTCCGGGATCACTTTCGCCCCTTCCGCCGCTCCCGCGGGATCACTTTGGTTCCCGGAACACGTCCCAGAGGCGCGTTCTTGCACTCGCGAGGAGTGTGCGGGCGTCGGCGTGCGTCGAGGAGGCGGCGTCCGCGGCGGCGTATCGGGATCGCTTTCGCGCCTCCGGCCATCCCGCGGGATCACTTTCGTGCCGCCGGCCATCTCGCGGGATCATTTTCGGGCCTGGGGCGGGCTGCGAAAGGACGTTTTCGAACGCGCACGGTGAGCTGGTGCGTTGGCGCCCGCGCGCATCGTCGGGATCACTCGCGCCTCACCCGCTCCGGGATCACTTTCGCGCCTCCGGCCATCTCGCGGGATCACTTTCGTGCCGCCGGCCATCTCGCGGGATCATTTCCGGACCTGGGGCGGGCGGCGGAAGAGCGTTCTCGAACACACGCGGTGAGCGGGTACGCCGGTGGTCGCGTCGCTGATCGGGCGGTCGTGGTGAGTTCGGAGCGTGCGCGTCCCGGAGGACCGCGCGGTGGCGGGATCAGGAACGGGCTGGGGACGGGATGGGGGGTGCGGTTTTGATCCCGCACCGGAAGGAGGGACGGGGCGGGGGACTGTGACGCGGGATGACGCGGGGTGAAGGCGTGTGACGGACGGGGATCGCGGGCGACGGGGGCAGCCCTAGATTCGGGGCACATCCGCACGAGCGAGGGGGAGGGCCCGCGGCGATGAGCTTCCTGACGGACTGGCACGAGTGGCATGCGGCGCGCGAGCGCTATGCGGGGTCGGAGTACGGGCCGTCCGCGCTGGAGTCGACGAACTGGCTGATCACCGAGCCCGCGGCGGTCGACGGCGTGCCCGGGCTCTGGGCCCTCACCGGGGACGGCGGCATCCGGGGCAGCGAACTCGGACCGTCGGGGTCGGTCGTCACCCTCCGCGGCACCCAGACCCTGCGTCTCGGGCGGCGGGAGCTGCGTGTGTTCGACCGCAACGGACTGCTGGCGCTCCGCGTCTGGAACCCCGCCCGTCCACAGCGGGAGTGGTTCACGGCGATCGACGCCTACGCCCCCGACGAACGATGGCGGATCCCGGCCACGTTCGAGTCCGCGCCGGACGAGCGGATCGTCGTCACGGCGGTGGACGGCGAGGAGCGCGAGACCCCGATCGCCGGGCGCCTGCGGTTCGAGCTCGCCGGTGCCCCGCATGAGCTCACGGTCACCCGCGGCGGGAGCGGAGCGCTGAGCGCGGTCTTCGCGGACGGGACGAACGGGCTGGAGACGTACCGGTTCCGGTTCCTCCCGGTCGACGAGCCCGCTGCCGACGGGTCCGCCGTGATCGACTTCAACCGGGCGTATCTGCCGCCGTGCGCCTTCTCCGACCAGTTCATCTGCCCCCTGCCCACACCCGGCAACCGCTACTCCACACCGATCAGGGCCGGGGAGCGGGTGGTCGTGCTCGGCGGCTGACCACGGCGGCAGCACGCGCCTTAAGCTGGATCCGTGCACGGAGAATACAAGGTTCCTGGGGGCAAGCTCGTCGTCGTCGACCTCGAGGTCGAGAACGACCGGATCGCGCGGTTCCGGCTCGCCGGGGACTTCTTCCTCGAACCGGACTCCGCGCTCGACGACATCAACGCGGCCGTCGAGGGACTCCCCGCCGAGTCCGACGCCACGGCCATCGCCGCTGCCGTCCGCGGCGCCCTTCCCGAGGGGGCGCAGCTGCTCGGCTTCAGCCCCGAGGCCGTGGGCACCGCCGTGCGTCGCGCGCTGGTCACCGCACCGGGGTGGCGCGACTTCGACTGGGAGATCGTCCATGAGAAGGCGGTCTCGCCGCGCATGAACCTCGCCCTCGACGAGGTGCTCACCTCCCGCGTCGGCGAGGGGCGTCGGCGTCCGACGCTGCGCATCTGGGAATGGGACGAGTCGGCCGTCGTCATCGGCTCCTTCCAGTCGTACCGCAACGAGGTCGACCCCGAGGGCGCCGCGAAGCACGGCTTCGACGTCGTCCGCCGCATCTCGGGCGGCGGTGCGATGCTCATGGCCGCGGGGCAGATCATCACCTACTCGCTCTACGTGCCGGCCTCGCTCGTGGCGGGCATGACCTTCGCCGACTCCTACGCGTTCCTCGACGACTGGGTGCTGCAGGCGCTCCGGTCGCTCGGCATCGACGCCGTCTACCAGCCGCTCAACGACATCGCGAGCCCGACCGGCAAGATCGGCGGCGCCGCGCAGAAGCGCCTCGCGAACGGGGGTGTGCTGCACCACGCCACCCTCTCCTACGACATCGACGGCCAGATGATGACCGAGGTGCTGCGGATCGGCCGCGAGAAGCTCAGCGACAAGGGCACGACCTCGGCGGCCAAGCGCGTCGACCCGCTGCGGAGCCAGACCGGGCTGGAGCGCGCCGAGATCATCGAGCGCTTCAAGGACACGTTCCGCTCGCTCACCTCCGCCGAGGACGGCGGCATCACGCCGGACGAGTACGCCGATGCCCAGGCGCTGGTGGAGTCGAAGTTCTCGACCGACGCGTGGCTGCACCGGGTTCCGTGAGCCGTTCGACAAGCTCACGCCCTTCGACAGGCTCGGGGGCCCAGGGCCGGGGGCGGGTGTCGGTGATCGAGGGGGACAACCTCGCGGTCGCAGCGACTCTGCCGTCCGCATCCTTCACACTCGTCTACCTCGACCCGCCCTTCAACACCGGGCGGGTGCGGGAGCGGCAGGTGGTCACCGCCCGCCGCACGTTCACAACTCCGGAAGAATCGGCGGATCCGGACGGGTGCAGCCCCCAACCGGCCGAAAGCGCGTCGGATCTCCTGAGTTCTGAACACGCGGTCGGCGGGCCCGAGGTGCGACACGGCTTCCACGGGCACCGGTATGAGCGGGTGCGCGGCATGCTGCGCGCGTACGACGACAGCTTCGACGACTACGGCGCCTTCCTCATGCCGCGGCTGGAAGAGGCCTGGCGGCTGCTCGCCGACGACGGCACCCTGTACCTGCACCTGGACTACCGCGAGGCGCACTACGCGAAGGTCATGCTCGACGCGGTGTTCGGCCGGGACTGCTTCCTCAACGAGCTCATCTGGGCGTACGACTACGGCGCGAAGTCCCGGCGGCGGTGGCCCACCAAGCACGACACGATCCTGGTGTACGTGAAGAACCCGCGGACGTACGTGTTCAACTCCGACGACGTCGACCGGGAGCCGTACATGGCGCCGGGCCTGGTGACCGCGGAGAAGGCCGCACGCGGCAAGCTCCCGACCGACGTGTGGTGGCACACGATCGTCCCGACCACCGGACGCGAGAAGACGGGCTATCCGACGCAGAAGCCGGAAGGCGTCCTGCGGCGTATCGTGACCGCGTCGAGCCGGCCGGGTGACCGGGTGCTCGACCTCTTCGCGGGCAGCGGCACGACCGGAGCCGTGGCCTCCGCGCTCGGTCGGGAGGCGGTGCTCGTGGACGACAACCCGGAGGCGGTGCGGGTCATGGCCGAGCGCATCCCGCACGCGGAGGTCCGTCGGGCCTGAACGGGACGCGCTCGGCGGAGGCGTCAGATCCCGATCGAGACCTTCCGCAGGGCCTCACTCACCGTCCAGACCGTCCGCATGCCGGCTGTGAGCCGCATCACGGACCCGGGGCCGAGCTCCACCGGAGGGAGCGCGGGCGCGGTGAACGTCACGGTCGCGCGACCGGAGAGCACGACGAACACCTCGTCCTCCTCGACGTCCTCCGCGGTGCCCGGCGTCATCTCCCAGACGCCGATCTCGATGCCGCCTGCGTCGTCGAGCACCGTGTATGCCGTGGTCGGCGCGCCGTCGCGGACGTCCTCGTCGGGCAGCGGGGTGTGCGTCAGCGCGAGGCGTCCGGCGTCGACGACGGCCCCCGGGGCGAGCGCGGTCACGAGTCGAAGCCCATGCCGAGGGCGTCGAGCGTCTTCAGGAACAGGTTGCGGCGCCCCTCGTTGTGGTCGGCCTTGTCCATCGCGGCGCGGACGAGGTTGATGCCGACGGACGCGGCCGGCTCCGGCGGGAACGGGATCGGCTTCTCGCGCACCATCCGCAGCTGCGTGCGCTCGGTCTCCTCGCCGGCGAGTTTGTCGAGCATGACGTCGGCGGCGAACCGGGCGGCGCCGACCCCGAGGCCGGTGAACCCTGTGGCGTAGGCGACCCGGCCGCCGCGGGCGGTGCCGAAGAACGCGCAGAACCGGCTCGACGAGTCGATCGCGCCGGCCCAGCGGTGCGTGAAGCGGAGGCCGGCGAGCTGCGGGAAGGTGGTGAAGAAGTGCGAGGCCAGCCGCCGGTGGCTCTCCATCCGGTCCTCGTAGGCGGGGCGCACCTTGCCGCCGAAGTGGTAGACCGCGTCGTAGCCGCCGAACAGGATCCGGTCGTCGGCGGTGAGCCGGTAGTAGTGGAACTGGTTGGCGCTGTCGGCGAGTCCCTGGCGGTTCCGCCAGCCGATGGACGCGAGCTGCTCCGCCGACAGCGGCTCCGTCATCAACACGTAGTCGTACACGGGCACCGTCATGAGGCGGTTGCGCTTCAGGAGCGAGGGGAACACGTTCGTCGCGAGCGCCACGGCATCGGCGGTCACCCGGCCGTGCTCCGTGACGAGGGTCACCGGACCGGAGTCCGCGCCCTCGATCCGCCGGACGAGGCTGTGCTCGTGGATCTCCACGCCGAGCTCGACGGCCACCCGAGCGAGCTCCAGGCCCAGCTTCGCGGGGTGCACGAGGGCGCTGCCCTCCCGGTCCCACGCGCCGGCGAGGAACGTGGGGGAGTGCACCTCCGCCTGCACCGCCTCCCGGTCGAGGAAGCCCTCCTCCTCGCGCAGCCACTCGACCTGATGCGGCTCCACGGCGACCGCGAGCTGGCCCGTCCGTTCGAACTCGGCATCCATGTCGTACCGCCGCACGGTTTCGGCGATGCCGTCGAGGTTCTCGTGGCCCAGCTCCTCCAGCCGGTCGATCTCCTCGGGCCAGCGGTTCACGCCGTTCTCGTGGCCGTGGGTGAGGCTGGACTCGCAGAAGCCGCCGTTGCGCCCGGACGCCGCCCAGGCCACGCGGGACGCCTCCAGGAGGACCACCTTCCGCTCCGGATCCCGCTCCTTCGCGCGCACGGCCGTCCAGAGTCCGGTGTAGCCGCCGCCGACGACCACGAGGTCCGTGTGCGCGGTGCCGCGCAGCGGCGGATGGGCGGGGCGCTCGACGTCGTCGAGCCAGAAGACCGACAGGGCCGTGTCGCGCAGGGCGTCGTCGATGACGGACTGCGGAGGACGCCGGCGTTCGAAGACCGTGGTGCCCATGTTCACTCCGATGCGAGGGGAGCGCGTCAGCGCGTTCCCCAGTTGTAGAGGTCTTTGTAGAGGCCGGCGTAGAGCAGGCTCTCCGTCTGGATGATGCCGGGGATGGTGCGGATGCGGGTGGCGATGAGGTCGAGCAGGTGGTCGTCGTCCTCGCACACCGCCTCGACGAGGATGTCGAACGTCCCGAGGGTGACGACGACGTACGCGAGCTCGGGGATCGCCGTGAGCTCCTCCGCGATCGCGCGGGGGTCGCCGGACACCCGGATGCCGATCATCGACATGCGGTGGAAGCCGAGCTGCAGCGGGTCGGTCACCGCGACGATCTGGATCAGGCCCGATTCGGTCAGCCGCTGCACCCGCTGGCGGGCCGCGGCCTCGCTGAGCCCCACCTCGCGGGCGATCTCCGCATAGGGACGCCGCCCGTCCTCCTGCAGCAGTTCGACGATGCGCTTCGAGATATCGTCGAGGGCGGGGGGAGGCGTCTTCGGACTCATGTACCGATCGTGACATTCCGATGGGCCCTGCGCAACTGAATCCGTCGATCGCTGGCCGAAAAGCTACAGATTCCGCGTCCGGATGGCTACCATGGCGCTATGTCCTCACCGTCGTCGACGACCGTGCCCCTGCAGAACTTCATCGGCGGCCGCGCCGTCACGGCAGCCGGGAGCGGCCGCCTGCCCCTCATCGATCCGGTGACGGAGGAAGCCTACGGCGCGATCCCGATCTCCGACCGCACCGACGTGGATGCCGCGTACGCCGCGGCCGCGGCGGCATTCCCGATCTGGCGGGACACCCCACCGTCCGCGCGCCAGCTCGCGCTGTTCCGCATCGCCGAGGACATGGCCGCGCGGGCCGAGGAGTTCGCCGACCTCGAATCGAAGGACACCGGCAAGCCGAGGGCGACGCTCGTCGCGGACGAGATCCTCCAGTCGGTGGACCAGCTGCGGTTCTTCGCCGGCGCCGCGCGGAGCCTCGAGGGTCGAGCCGCCGCGGAGTACCTCCCCGGGCACACCTCCTTCGTGCGCCGGGAGCCGATCGGCGTGGTCGGGCAGGTGACGCCGTGGAACTACCCCCTGAACATGGCGGTGTGGAAGATCGCTCCCGCGCTCGCGGCCGGCAACGCCGTCGTGCTGAAGCCGGCGGAGTCCACGCCGCTCACCACGCTGCTGCTCGCCGAGATCGTCGCCGCGCACACCCCCGCCGGCACCCTCAACATCGTTCTCGGCGATCGCGAGACCGGAGCGGCCCTCGTCGAGCATCCGACGCCGCAGATGGTGGCCATCACCGGCTCGGTGCGGGCGGGCATGGCCGTGGCCCGCTCCGCGGCCGACGACGTCAAGCGCGTGCACCTGGAGCTCGGCGGCAAGGCGCCCGCGATCGTCTTCCCTGACGCGTCGATCGAGAAGGCGGTCGAGGGCATCGTCACCGGTGCCTTCTTCAACGCGGGTCAGGACTGCACCGCGGCGACCCGGGTGCTCGTGCACGCGTCGGTGCACGACGAACTCGTCGCCGCACTGGTGGAGCGGACCCGCACGCACGCGAGGACCGGGGCGCCGGACGAAGAGGGCGTGCTGTACGGGCCGCTGAGCAGCGCGGCCCAGCTCGCGCAGGTGCAGGGCTTCGTCGACCGGCTTCCCGCGCATGCGACCGTCGCGACGGGCGGGGCGCGGCAGGGCGACCGTGACTACTTCTGGGAGGCGACCGTCGTGACCGGCGTGCAGCAGGACGACGAGGTCGTGCAGGGGGAGATCTTCGGTCCCGTGCTCACCGTCCAGGCCTTCGACACCGAGGAGGAGGCCCTCGCGATGGCGAACGACGTGCCGTACGCGCTCGCCGCGTCGGTGTGGACCCGGGATCATGCCCGCGCCATGCGCTTCTCCCGCGATCTCGACTTCGGGTGCGTGTGGATCAACACCCACATCCCGTTCGTGTCGGACATGCCGCACGGCGGGTTCAAGCACTCCGGATACGGGAAGGACCTGTCGCAGTACGGCTTCGACGACTACACCCGGATCAAGCACGTGATGAGCGCGCTGGACTGACGACGGGACCGCTCAGCGCGGGGCGAGGTGCTTGACGCGGCGGTGCTCCCGGAGCGTGAACTGCGGGCGTTGGTCGATCTTCGTGGCCCCGTCGAGCTCCCACCCGTGCCGGGCGTAGAAGCCGTCGGCGCGGTCGTTGCCGTCGAGGACCCAGAGGTAGGCGCGGGTGTGGCCGGCGTCGATCATGCGCTGCTCGGCGGCGTCGAGGAGGGCGTGCCCCGCGCCCGTCGACCACGCGGTGGGATCGGCGTAGATGCCGTACAGCTCCGCGTCGTCCAGTCCGTCGGGGTCGCGGCCGGAGCCGGACGACGCCCAGCCGACGACGGTGCCGTCGCGCTCGGCCACCAGGGTTCCGAGGCTCGTGGGCAGCGGGTCGGCGAAGATGCGGCGCCACCCGTCGGCGCGCTCCGAGACGGACAGCCCGTCCAGCACCTCCTGGTCGATGAGGCCCTCGTAGGCCGCCTGCCACGACCGCACGTGCACTCTCGCCACGGCCTCGGCATCGTCGGCGACGGCGTCTCGGATCACCAGGGGCGTCATCCCTCCACTCTATGCACGCCCGCCGACGTCCTTCCGACACCTCCCGTCCCTTCCTCCTCCGGTCACCGGGTCACACCTGCACGACCTGGGTACGTCTGTGGGACCCAAACCCGTGTTCCGTCCTGCAACCGTGCCCGGGTCGTGCAGGCGACACAGCCGGAGAGGACGGGTCGACGGGTGCGACGCGATGTGGCAGGCTGGCGGGCACCGACTCCGCACGAGAATCGACCCCAGAGGTTCCGCCGCATGTCACGACCCCTCGCAGGACCGCAGACCCTGCTCCGTACACTCAACGGCCGCGCGATCCTGGAGCGCCTGGCCCGGAGCGGACCGCAGACCCGGTCCGAGCTCATGGCGGCGACCGGCCTCTCCCGCACGGCCGTGACCCAGGTGCTGCGGATGCTCGATGCCGCGGGAGCTGTCACCGCAGCCGGGGTCGACCGCGACACCCGCGGACCGGCGGCCGGCCGCGTCGCGCTGCACCCGGCCCTCGGCTTCGCGGCAGCGGTCCACGTGGACCATCACGCGGCCCACGTCGTCCTCGTCGACGCGACCGGCGCCGTCAGGGCCGAGCGGCACGGCGCCTTCCCCGCGGGCGAAGACCGCGTCGCGCACATCGCCGCCCTCGTCGCGGCCTGCCGCCGGTCCGTGAAGGGCGCGCTCCACCTCGCCGTCGTCGGAGTGCCGGGCATCGTCGCCGCCGACGGCGCGATCCGCGACGACCAGGGACCGGACGGCGGCGCCTTCCGCTCGGCTCTCGTGGCCGCCCTCGACTGCCCGGTCCGCGTCGAGAACGACGTCAACCTCGCCGCGCTCGCCGAGTCGACCACCGGCGTCGGCATCGACCTCGCGAGCTTCGCGCTCCTGCTGCTCGACGACGACCTCGGGGCCGGCATCGTGATCGACGGGACGCTGCATCGCGGGTTCTCCGGTGTGGCGGGCGAGGTCATGTACCTCCCGCAGACGCCGGTGCCCATCGGCGCCCCCGTCGCGGGCGCCACGGTGGTGCGCGACCTCGCCCTCGGCCTCGGACTGGATGTCGACGCGCCGTTCCTCGCCCACCTGGAGGCGGCGCGGCACGGCGACGAGGCGGCGCAGGCCCTCGTCGCCGAGATCGGACGGCGGCTCTTCCTCGCGGCGGGCAGCGTCGCGCTCGTGCTCGATCCCGAGGCCTTCATCCTCGGCGGGGAGGCGGTGCACCCGGCGCTCCTGGACGCGATCGAGCGCGTCGCGGACGAGTTCTCCGCGCAGCTGCCGCTCCGCTTCCTCGCCTCGGCGTTCGGGCCGGAGGCTCCGCTCGTCGGAGCCGTGGGCGAGGCGGCCTCCGCGCTCCGTGCCGACGTCTTCACCCGGATCCTCACCCCCTCCCGCGCAGCCGCCGCCAGCCGCTGACCGCCCCCCGACAGGACACGCCATGACCGCCTCCTCCGCCCTCGCCGACCGACTCGGACTGCCGTCCGGTGCCAGGGCGGTCATCCTCAACGCCGACGACTTCGGGATGTGCCATGCCGCGAACGCCGCGATCTCGGGACTCCTCCTCCGCGAACGGATCGACTCGGCGACGGTGATGGTGCCCTGCGCCTGGTCCCCGGAAGCGCTCGCTTTCGCTGCCGCGCACCCGGACCTCGACGTGGGCGTGCACCTCGTGCTCACGAGCGAGTGGCGTCGGTACCGGTGGCGTCCGCTCACTGGGGCCTCGACCCTCGTCGACGCCGACGGCTTCTTCCCCGCCGACGTCGCGACGGTGGAGCAGCACGCCTCCGAAGCGGACGTCGCGGCCGAGATCGCCGCCCAGCTGCAGACCGCGCTCGATGCCGGTGTCGACGTGACCCACCTCGACAACCACATGGGCTCCGTCTACGGGCTGCTGACCGGCCGTGACTTCCTGCGCGCCGTCTTCGAGCTCGCCGCCCGACAGGGCCTCCCCTTCCGCCTGCCCCGCGAGATGGAGGGGGCGGACGCCGATCCGATGCTGCAGGCGAAGCTCACCGAAGCCGCGGCGGTGGCCGATGCGTTCGGGGTGGAGATCGTCGACCGGCTGTGGACGCATCCGTTCGAGCTGCGCGGCGAGGGCACCGCGGACGAGGAGTCGTACGAGCAGGTCCGAGACGGCTTCCTCGCGGTGCTGCGCGCCGTCCCGCCCGGGGTCACCGAGATCTACCTGCACCCGATGGCCGATGGCGAGGAGCTGCGCGCCGCGGTGGACTTCGCGGCGGCCAAACGCGGCTATGAGCTGCGGCTGCTCGACGACCCGCTCGTGCAGCAGACGATCGCCGAGGAGGGCCTGGTCCGCGTCGGCTGGCGCGCGCTACGGGAGCTGCAGCGCGGAGACGCCCGGTGACGGCGCTCGGCGAACGGCTGCGCGACCGCCGTCTCGACGCCGCTCCCACCCGCTCCCAGACCATCGCCTTCGGGGCCTCGGGGTTCCCGACGCAGCTGATGACGCAGACGTTCTCGGCGTTCGTCGTGTACTTCTACGTCTCGCACCTCGCCGTCCCCGCCGGGTGGGTGGCGGCCGCGATGATCGCACACGGCATCCTCAACGCAGCGCTCAACCCGGTCGTCGGAGCGCTCTCCGACCGGATCCGCACGCCGTGGGGCCGCCGCATCCCGTGGATCGGGCTCGGTATCGTGCCGCTCGTCGTGGCCTTCGCCCTCGTCTGGATGCCGCCCGCGCTCCCGGCGGCCGGGCTCATCGTGTGGTTCCTCGTAGTCGTCGCGGTGTACGACATCGCGTTCGTCGTGGTGGTGCTGAACATCTCCGCGCTGTTCCCGGAGATATTCCGCACCACGGAGGAGCGCGCCCGCGGGAACGTGCCGCGGCAGATCTTCGCGATCCTCGGCATGGTCCTCGGCACGGCCGGCGCCCCCGCGCTCTACGACGCGATCGGCTGGCCGGGGATGGCGCTCGTGCTGTCCGGCGTCTGTCTCGTGCTGCTCACCTGGTCGTTCCTCGGCGGGATGATCGAGCGCCGAGTGCCAGAGGCCGCCTCCGAGGCGATGCGCTGGCGGGACCAGCTCGTCTACACGTTCCGCAACCGCGCCTTCGTGCCGTACGTGCTGGGCTCGCTCTGCGTGCAGACCTCGATCGCCGTGATCCTCGCCGCCGTCCCGTTCTACGTCCGCTACTCGCTGGGGGCGGCCGAGGGCGAGGGGAGCCTGCTGCTCGGCGCCATCTTCCTCACCGCGATCCCGTCGATCGTGCTGTGGAGCGCGGTGGTCCGGCGTACCTCCCCGCGCACGGCGCTGCTGTGGAGCGTCGCGGTCTTCGGGGTCGCGGTGCTCGGCTACCTCCTCCCGACGTCCGTGGGGGCGGCGGCTCTCGTCGGGATCGCGGTGGGGGTCGGCGTCGGCGGGCTGCTGCAGCTCCTCGAGGTCGTGCTCGCCCAGATCATCGACGACGATGCGCACCGCACGGGCCACCGCCGCGAGGGCGCCTACTTCGGCGTGAACGGCTTCGTCGTCCGCGGCTCCGTCGTCCTCCAGGCGATCGTCGCCGCGGCCGTGCTGACCGCGACCGGCTTCGACGCCGAGCTCGGCGACGCGCAGCCGGAGGCCGTCGACGGCGGCATCCGGCTCATGCTCGCGGTCATTCCCCTGGCCTTCACCGCCGTCGGATGGCTGTGCTTCTGGCTCTCCCCGCTCCGTGGACAGGACGTCTGAGCGTCGCGGAAGGGAGAACAGGGGGCGACCCTGCGGCCGGGCCGCCCCGAGTGCTCACCAGAGCTCGGTGCTGTACGGACGCGCCCACAGCGCGACCGTGAGGGTGACGGCCTTGAGCCAGGCGTCGAGCATCTCCTGCACATCATCCTCTCCGGTGCCGCCGTTCCTGAGGAACGGGCGGATGGTCAGCGTGATCGGGGTGATGAAGCCGATGAGATCGCGGAGGGGGATGTACGCCGAGGTGGACGCCACGCCGTCCGTGCGGTTCTTGCCGCTGGGGTGATGGCGTCGGCCGATCTCCTCCTGGTAGGCGAGCCACGTCTCGTCGTAGGGACGGTTGCACAGGTCGTCGATCCACCGGGCGAAGCGGCGGCGGACGGCTCCGAGGTAGGCGGGATCCGGGGTGCCGTCTTCTCCGGCGAACGTGGCGACGAGGTGCGGGTGCGCACCCACGAAGCCGTACCAGACGTCCAGGATGGCCTCGGTCTGGGGCACGAGGATGGCCCCGGCGCGGCGGAGGGCCTCCTCGTCGGCGCTCGACCAGAGGACCGAGGCCTTCAGACGCTCGAGGTCGGCGAGGGTGACGGGCGATGTCGGGATCCGGGGGTCGGCGTAGTCGTATCCGGCGGTGTGTTCGTGCACGAGGCGGTATCCATCTCTCGAAGGGCGGCGGATACCGCCTCCGTAGACGAGCGGAGCGCGGCACCCGTGGTGTGTCCCTCGACTCTGCCGCAGGAGAGCGGACGAAACAGCTCAGATCGACCGGACTTCGGTGCGGATCGTCCAGAGCTCCGCGTGTCAGACGGCGGCGGCGCGGCGGGCCTCCCAGCCCGTGCGCACCATCTCGTCGACCGTGTAGCGCATGGTCCAGTCGAGGTCGCGGGCCGCGAGCTCGCCGGTCGCCACGATCCGATCCGGGTCGCCGGGGCGGCGAGGGCCGATCTCCGGGGTGAAGCCGATGCCGGTGACGCGGGCGACCGCATCCATGATCTGCTTCACGCTGAGGCCGTCGCCGGAGCCGAGGTTGTAGGCGGGCTCGATCGCAGCGCCCGAGGCCAGGCGCTGCGCCGCGGCGACGTGGGCGGCGGCGATGTCGCCGACGTGCACGTAGTCGCGGACGTTCGTGCCGTCGGGGGTGTCGTAGTCGTCGCCGAAGATCTTGGGGGTGCGGCCCTCGATCAGCGCCTCGAAGACGATCGGGAAGAGGTTGTGCGGGCTGACGTCGTAGACCGTCGGGTCGGCGGAGCCCACGACGTTGAAGTACCGCAGCGAGGTGTGGCGCAGTGGGCGGTCGGAGTCGGCGGTGGCGGTCGCCTGATCGCGGAGCAGCCATTCGCCGATGAGCTTCGACTCGCCGTAGGGGCTCGCGGGCCGCTTGGCGGTGTCCTCGACGACGAGGGAGACGTCCGGGGTGCCGAACACGGCCGCCGAAGACGAGAAGACGATGTTCGCGACACCCGCCGCCGCCATCGCCTCGAGGATGATCCGCGTGCCCTCGACGTTCTGGGCGTAGGTGTGCAGCGGGCGTTGGACCGAGACGCCGGCGTACTTGTAGCCCGCGACGTGGATCACGCCGTCCGCCTCGTGGGTGCGCAGCGTGTCCTCGACGAGCGCGCGGTCGAGGATGCTGCCCTGCACGAACGGCACGCCCTCCGGCACGAACGAGGCCACGCCGCTGGAGAGGTCGTCCAGCACGACGGGGGAGAGGCCGGCCTCCGCGAGAGCGCGGACGACGTGGGCACCGATGTAGCCGGCGCCGCCGGTGACGATCCAGGACATGCGTTCCTCCTCTGCCGCGGCGGTGGCGGCTCGACCCTTCATTGTGTCAGGCGTCGCGGCGCGGACCTGCGGACGGGCTGACCTCGAACAGGTGCGGGGGGTCGAAGCCCTCGGCGGCGAACCGCGCCCGTACCGCGTCGGCGAGGTGGGGCACGGCGTCGCGGTCGACGAGGGCGATCGCGGCACCGCCGAACCCGCCGCCGGTCATGCGCGCGCCCACCGCTCCCGAGGTGAGGGCGGTCTCCACGGCGGCGTCGAGTTCGGGCGTCGAGATCTCGAAGTCGTCGCGCATCGACGCGTGGGACGCGACGAGGAGGTCGCCGATGCCGCGGGCGCCCGCGGTGCGCAGGGTCGCCACGGTGTCCTGCACGCGTTGGTTCTCCGTGACGATGTGGCGCACGCGGCGGAAGGTCACGTCGTCCATCAGGCTCTCGGCGCGGGCGAGGTCGGCCACGGCGACGTCGCGCAGCGCGGGCACCCCGAGGATCGCGGCCCCGCGCTCGCACGCGGCGCGGCGTTCCCGGTAGCCGCCGGTGGAGTGCGCGTGCGTGACGCGGGTGTCCATCACGAGCACCGCGAGGCCGGCGTCGGCCATGCCCAGCGGCACGACGTCGGCGGTGAGCGAGCGGCAGTCGAGGAAGATCGCGGAGTCGGGCTCCCCGAGCATCGAGGCCATCTGGTCCATGATCCCGGTGGGCGCGCCGACGGCATCGTTCTCCGCCGTCCGTCCGATCCGGGCGAGGGCGACGGCGTCGAGGCCGGTGCCCCAGAGCTCGTCCAGCGCGGTCGCCGTCGCGCCCTCGATCGCGGCGGACGACGAGAGCCCGGCCCCGACCGGGACGTCGGAGGCGATCGCGATGTCCAGGCCGGAGACCGCGGTCGCGGGGGCGCCCGCGCGGAGGGCCCAGGCGACGCCGAGCGGGTAGGCGGCCCACTCCGGCACCGCGGGTGCCGCGCCGGCCGGGGTAGGGAAGAGGCGGTCGAGGTCGTCGAGGGCGATCTCGACCGGCTCGTCCGCGAAGGTCGAGGCGACGCGGAGCCGACCGTCGGCGCGGCGACCGACCGCGGCGACGGTCCGCTGCGGGATCGCGAACGGCAGCACGAAGCCGTCGTTGTAGTCGGTGTGCTCGCCGATGAGGTTCACGCGGCCCGGGGCGGACCAGACGCCGTCCGGCGCGTGTCCGGTGAGGGCGGTGAAGAGGTCGACGGCGGCGTCGTGTGCGGAGGTCATGCGGAAGCTTCCTGATCGGTGCGGGCGATCGCTTCGCGGAGTCGGGCGGCGCCCTGCTCGGGCGCGACCTCGGCGGCCCACGCCCACATCGCGGCCTCGGAACCTGCGAGGAACTTGAGCTTGTCGGCGGCGCGGCGCGGGCTCGTGAGCTGCAGGTGCAGGCGCACGGTGTCGCGGCCGACGTCGACCGGAGCCTGGTGCCAGGCGGCGATGTACGGCGTCGGGCTGTCATAGAGCGCGTCGACACCGCGGAGGAGGCGGAGGTAGAGCGGGGCGAGCTCGTCGCGCTCCTCCGCCGTGGTCTCGGCGAGGTCGGGCACGTGCCGATGCGGCATGAGGTGCACCTCGAGCGGCCACCGCGCCGCGAAGGGCACGAACGCCGTCCAGTGCTCGCCGCGGAACACCACCCGCTCGGACGCCTGCTCCTCGGCGAGGATGCGGGCGAAGAGGTCGGGCGCGGTGCGGTCGACCGCGTCCAGCACCCGGGCGGTGCGCGGGGTCACGTAGGGGTACGCGTAGATCTGGCCGTGCGGGTGGGGGAGCGTGACGCCGATCGCCTCGCCGCGGTTCTCGAACGGGAAGACCTGCTGGATGCCGGGGAGGGCGGACAGGGCGGCGGTGCGGTCGGCCCAGGCCTCGATGACGGTGCGGGCGCGGGTCACGGTCTGCGTCCCGAAGGAGCCGGAGTGCTCGGGGCTGAAGCACACGACCTCGCAGCGGCCGACCGCGGTACGGGTGCGCCCGAGTCCGAGGGCCGCGAGGTCGTCGAGGCCGCGCGGGGGGTTCGTCGCCCCGGGGGCGGTGCCGACCGGCTCGGCGAGGGCGGGGCCGAATGCGGGGGAGCGGTTCTCGAACACGGCCACGTCGTACCGGGACGGCACCTCGGACGGATTCCCCTGCGTCTGCGGCGCGAGCGGGTCGGCATCGGCTCCCGGCATCATGACGCGGTTCTGACGGTTGGCGGCGACGGTGATCCAGTCGCCCGTGAGCACGTCGAGCCGCATGGTCGCTGTGTCCGGCCGCGGGGCCAGAGTGCGGGCGTCGACCGACCGCTCGGCACCGAGAGTGGTGTCCGGGTCGTCGTAATAGATGAGGTCGCGGCCGTCGGCGAGGGTGGTCGGGCGCTTGACGACACCGGCGCCGAGACGCTCCGTGGGGACCTCCATGGATGCGGGCGTGTTCACGTCAACATGGTAGGCACGGCCGCGTGCTAACGTCAACACGACGGAGTTGTGAACGGAGGTTCCCGTGGCCGAGAAGCCCACGACCGCCGCGCGCGTGTCCATGGCCACCGTCGCGGCGCGCGCCGGCGTCTCGGGGCAGACCGTCTCCCGCGTCGTCAACGGCAGCCCCCGCGTCGACCCGCAGACCCGGGCGCGGGTCGAAGCCGCCATGGCCGAGCTCGGCTACCGACCGCACCGGGCGGCGCGGGCTCTGCGCACCGGGCGCAGCCACACCCTCGGCCTCGTCGTGACCACTCTGGCCACGGTCGGCAACTCCCGGATGCTGCAGGCCACGGCCGAAGCGGCGGCGGATCGTGGATACGCGCTCACCGTCGTCACGGCCGCGGACGGCGTGGAGGCCGCGTTCGCCCGGCTCGCCGATCAGGGCGTGGACGGGGCTCTCGTGCTGAACGAGGCCTCCGCGCTCGTCCCCGCCGCGACCCTGCCGCCGGAGCTGCACCTCGTCGTCGTGGATGCCCCCGCCGGCGCCGGAGCGGCCGTGGTGCACAGCGATCATGCCGCGGGATCGCAGGCCGCCACCCGCCACCTGCTCGATCTCGGGCACGAGACCGTCCACCACCTCGCGGGACCGGCGGGCTCGTTCGCCGCCGCCGAGCGCGAGCGGGGCTGGCGTGACGCCCTGGCGGATGCCGGCGTCGTGCTACCGCCGGTCGTGCGCGGCGACTGGAGCGCGGAGTCGGGCTTCGCCGCGGGCGCGGCTCTGGGCACGGCGACCGCGGTGTTCTGCGCCAACGACCAGATGGCGCTCGGGCTGCTGCGGGCGGTGGCGGAGTCCGGGCGCGCGGTTCCGTCGGACGTCAGCGTGGTCGGCTTCGACGACATCCCCGAGGCGGCGAACTTCCTCCCGCCGCTCACGACCGTCCGGCAGGACTTCCCGGCGCTCGCGCAGCGGGCGGTCACCGCGCTCATCGCGGCTGTGGAGGCCGACGGGACGACGACCGATCCTGCAGCACCCGCGGTGGTGCCGACGCGGCTCGTGGAGCGGGCGAGCACAGCACACCGCTGACGCTCATCCGCGGGGCAGCTGCTCGTCGGGGCGAAAGGTCGTCGCGGCGCCGTCCGGCCACGACACCGTCGCGTCCCCTCCCCGCAGCTCGAGTTCCGGTGGAGCGGGCGAGCCTCCGAGCAGCACGCCCACCGCGATCCAGGTGCCGGGTCGCACCGGCGCGGAGAGCCACGGGGTGACCGTCTCCGGGCCGAGCGGGGTCACGTCCCGCTCCCGCCGGACCCCCGCGGTCGCGTCGTCGAGGCCGTGGAGGCCGACCACCCGACTCTGCGTCTCCCCGCCGGGGGTGAGGGCGGCGGTGACGGCGGCGGGGCCGGTCCCGACCACGGTGGCGGCGGACAGGGCCCATCCGCCGATGCGGAGGACGTCGCCGTCGTGGATCGCTCCGTCCGGCCCTGCGCCCGCCCGTACCCGCACGAGCCGCACCTCCCACGGTCCGCGCACCACCGACACCACATCGACCATCGGGCCGACCGTGGTCTCGACGGCCATGCCGCCTCCGCCGACGTCGAATTCCATGCGGACGCCGTCGTGCCAGTGCGCGGGGCCGCAGGAGCCGCCGAGCGCCGTGCCGTCCGTCTCCCTCAGGCGCCCCGTCACGAAGCCGGAGCGGTGGCTCGCTCGGCCCCCGCGCACCACGGCGACCGTGCCGTCGAGCGGGTCGCGTGCCCCGGGGCCGGCGAGAACGGGGGCGGTCGCGGTGCTGTACGCGAGCTTCGCGTACAGCGGCGCATCGGGCTGGAACGCACCGGGGATGCGGTGGTCGGTGCCGTGGTTGACCACGCGCACGACGCCGTCCGGGGTGCCCGTCGCCAGCCACCCCGGGGCGAGCAGGACGCGGGTGAACGGGCCCCGATCGATCGGCAGGGGCTGTTCGACGGCGGTCCAGAACGGATGCGCGGCGGGGAGGGCGAGCGGCAGGAGACCCTTCGCCGCCCAGTACGGGGAGCCGGGGCCGGAGTAGTCCTGGGCGAGCGGGCGCCAGGCGCCGTACCAGCCGAGGGGCAGCACTCCGGTCGCATCCGGCGCACCGCGGGCGGCGAAGTGCCGGACCTGACCGCTCACCGCCCGGCGCAGGAGGCCGGGGTCATGCCGCGAGGTGCCGGAGAACGCCGCGGCCCCGGCCGCGGCGGCCGTCGCGAAGCGGTAGGTGAGGCTGCGCCCCTGGATGAGCGGTCCGCCGTCGGCGCCGACGAGATGCAGGGCGTCGTCGAGGAACGCGTCGAGCCGGCGGCGGAACCGGGCGACCCGGTCCGTGTGACGCGGCTCCGCGCCGATCATGTCCGCCCAGAGCAGCGGGTAGAAGGACAGCGCCCAGCCGGCGTAGTGGTCGAACGACCGGGCGGCGCCGTCGGCGCTCCACCCGCCCTCGCATTCGAACCCGTCCAGGAGCGCGAAGTCGGTCGCGCGGTCCGTGGCGGAGGACGGCCCGCCGACGCTCTCCAGGAACTGCTCGACGAGCACCCGGAACCACGCCCAGTTGTTCGGCGGGTAGCTGCCGCCGACGAATGCCGCGAGGTAGTCCACGGTGTGCGTCCGCGCCGTGTCGTCGAGGCGTGCCCACACCGTGTCGCGCGTGAGGTGCAGGCCCAGGGCGAGTGCCGCGGCCTCGACCTTCGCCTGGTCGACCTCGTCGGGGCGCGGCCACCGTTCGGCACCATCGGGGTCGACGCCCGCAGCGAGGCCTCGGGCGTAGCGGTCGGCCAGCGCCTCCGTGCCGAGCGGGTCGCCGGCGATGCGGAACGCGGCCAGCAGGAACGTGCGGCTGAATCCCTCGAGCGCATCGACCGCGGCGCCGAAGCCGCCAGGAGCGCCGGGGTAGCGGATGCCCGCGCCCGCCGGGCTCGCGTGACGGGCGGCCCCGTCGAGGATGGCATCGGCGACCGTCGTCAGGTGTGCGCGCGTCCATCCCGTGTGCGGGGAGAGCGCGCGGTCCTCCGGAGGCAGTGCGAGGGACGTCATGCGCTGTGCGCGAGGTCGGCGCGGTGCACGGGGTGTCGAGGCGGACGACCGGCCACCCACGCTTCCAGCTCGTCGAGGGCGGCGTCGGCCAGCCGGTGTGCCTCGGTGCCGAGGGAGCCGGCGAGGTGCGGGGTGACCGCGACGTTCGGCAGGTGCAGCAGCGGGTGGTCGGGCGGAAGCGGCTCCGGGTCGGTGACGTCGAGGATCGCGTCGAGGCGACCGGAGGCGCACTCCGCGAGCAGCGCGTCGTGATCGAGGAGGGCGCCACGCGCGGTGTTGAGCACGGTGGCGCCGTCGCGCAGCGCCGCGAGCTGCGCGCGGCCGATCATCCCCCGCGTCGCGGGCAGGGCCGGTGCGTGCAGGGAGAGCAGGTCGACGGCGGGGAGCAGGGCGTGGAGCGGGACCAGCCGGGCGCCGGCCGCGGCCACCTCCTCGGGGTCGGCGAACGGGTCGGCGACGAGCACCTGCAGTCCGGGAAAGGGCCGCAGCAGTTCGACCACGCGGCGCCCGATGCGGGAGAACCCGACGATGCCCACCGTGCGGTCGAGGTTGCCGATACGGCCCCCGACGCGGGGGCCGACGCGCAGGTCGTGCTGTGCGTCGGCCGTACGGAGCGGGAAGAGGGCGCGCTTGCCGGAGAGCAGGATCATCGCGAGCGTGTACTCGGCGACGGGAGCCGCGTTGGCCTCGGCGGCCGAGGTGAGCAGGATGTCGCGCTCCCAGAACGCGTCGGACACGAGTCCGCGCACGCTCCCCGCCGCGTGGAAGACGGCGCGCAGCCGGGGCAGACGGTCGAGCAGGTCCGCGTCCAGGACCGGCGCGCCCCAGCCCGTCACCAGCACCTCCACGCGGAGGAGGTCGTCCCGGGCCGCGGCGTCGAGGGAGGGCGTGTGCAGCGCGTCGGCGGGTGCGGCGAGGGTCTGCAGGCGGGCGCGTCGAGCGTCGTCGAACACGAGGTCCCACGCCTCCGTCGACAGCGCGGCGAGGACGGATGGTCGAGGGGTCATGAGTCTCCGCAGTTCTGGGTATGCGCTTGCCGAGGCGCAGGGTTCCAGTGAAGACTGTGCGTTCGAGCGCAGGCAACGTGATCGAACCGAAACCGTCTGCATCGAACAGACTCGAACAATGAAGGCGAGAATCCGATGATCCCCCGCGGCACCCTCGGCAAGCACGCATCGCGGAGGTCGTCATGACCGAGGAGCGTCCCACCCCGCGTTTCGGCCTCTCCCGCCGGGAACGGATCCTGGACGAGCTGCGCCGGACGGGGGCGGTGCGCGTGGCCGATCTCGCCCGCGACTTCGGGGTGGCGGAGCTCACCATCCGCCGCGACATCACCACGCTCGCAGACCGCGGGCTGCTGACCCGGGTGCACGGGGGAGCGGTGCTGCGGAGCGCCCTGGACACGACCGTCGCGCGGGCCGCCCTCCCCGGGCCACAGTTCCGGATCGGGATGGTGGTGCCGTCGCTGAGCTACTACTGGCCGCAGGTGGTCGTCGGTGCCCGGAGCGCCGGGGTCGAGGCGGGGGTGCAGCTCGTGCTCCGCGGGGCCAGCTACGCCGCGCAGGACCAGCGCCGCCAGATCGCGGCGCTCCTGGAATCCGGGACGGTGCACGGGCTCATCGTGGCCCCCGAGACGCAGGGCGCCGACGGACACGCGCTGCTCTCCTGGCTGGACATGCTCCCGGTGCCGGTCGTGCTCGTGGAGCGCCGGACCCCGTCCGCTCTCGCCCTCACCCGGATGCAGACCGTGGCGACCGACCACGCATTCGGGGGCGCGCTCGCCGCCGGGCACCTCGCCGCGCTGGGACACCGGCGGGTCGGGATCCTCACCTCACCGCAGTCGCCCACCTCCGCCGGGCTGCGGCAGGGCTGGTCGCGGGCGGTCGCCGAGCTCGGGCTCACGGTGACGGTGGACCGCGACGCGGCGCTGGACCGGATGGAGGGATCGGCGCAGGCGGAGGTGGTCTCGGCGCTGCTCGCCGAGATCCGCGAGACCCGCACGACCGCCCTGCTCGTGCACTCCGACCCGCAGGCGCTCCTGCTTCAGCAGCATCTACAGGACGCGGGCTGGCGGCTGCCCGACGACCTCTCGCTCATCGCCTACGACGATGAGGTCGCCGAGCACGGGTCTCCGCCGCTCACCGCGCTGCGGCCGCCCAAGCAGCACGTCGGGCGCCGTGCGGTCGAGCTCCTCCGCGATCGCCTGCGCGAGGGCCCGAACCGGCCCGCGGAGCGCGTCGAGGTGGCTCCGGCGCTGCACGTGCGCGCCAGCACGGCCCCTCCGCGCTAGGGGCGGTTGCGAGGTCGTGCGTCTCATGCCATGATCTCGGAAAGCGCTTACCAAGATTCTCCTGTCAGCGCCGACAGCTTCCACCGAGAGGAACGGACCGAGATGGCACAGGCCCCCACCCGCGAGATCGGGATCATCATGAACGGCGTCTCCGGGCGCATGGGATACCGGCAGCACCTGGTGCGGTCTATCCTCGCGATCCGCGACGAGGGCGGGATCGAACTCCCCGACGGCACCCGCGTGACCGTGCGGCCGATCCTCGTCGGACGCAGCGAGGCCAAGCTCGCCGAACTGGCCGCGAAGCACGGCATCGAGGACTGGACGACCGACCTCGACGCCGCCCTCGCCGACCCGCAGTGGGAGATCTACGCCGACTTCCTCGTCACGAAGGCCCGGGCGTCCGCGATCCGCAAGGCCATCGCCGCCGGCAAGGCGATCTACACCGAGAAGCCCACCGCCGAGTCGCTGGACGAGGCACTGGAGCTCGCGCGGCTGGCGCGCGATGCCGGCGTGAAGACCGGCGTCGTCCACGACAAGCTCTACCTCCCGGGGCTGCAGAAGCTCAAGCGCCTCATCGACTCCGGCTTCTTCGGCCGCATCCTGTCCGTCCGCGGCGAGTTCGGCTACTGGGTGTTCGAGGGCGACTGGCAGCCCGCGCAGCGTCCGAGCTGGAACTACCGCACCGAGGACGGCGGCGGCATCATCACCGACATGTTCCCGCACTGGAACTACGTGCTGGAAAACCTTTTCGGCGAGGTCACGAGCGTCTACGCGCAGGCAGCGGTGCACATCGCCGACCGCTGGGACGAGAAGGGCGAGCACTACACGGCCACAGCCGAGGACGCCGCCTACGGCATCTTCGAGCTCGACGGCGGGGCGATCGCCGAGATCAACTCCTCGTGGACCGTGCGGGTGAACCGCGACGAGCTCGTGGAGTTCCAGGTCGACGGCACGCATGGCTCCGCCGTCGTCGGACTGTTCGGCGCGAAGATCCAGCCCCGCAACGCCACGCCCAAGCCCGTGTGGAACCCCGACCTGGAGGACAGCCACGACTACGACGCCGACTGGCAGCAGGTGCCGACGAACGACGTGTTCCACAACGGCTTCCGGCAGCAGTGGGAGGAGTACCTCACCTCGTTCGTCCTCGGCACGGACTATCCGTTCGACCTGCTCGCCGGCGCGCGCGGGGTCCAGTTCGCCGAGGCCGGACTCGCGTCCAGTGCCGAGGGGCGCAAGATCGTGCTCGAGCCGCTGACCCTGGACCACGCATGACCACCCTCCGCCTGCTCGCCGCCGACGGCCACACCGCCGAGGCGGAGCTCCGCGAAGCCGGGGCCGTCACACGGCCGGAGGGTCCGCTCCGCAGTCGGGTGGCCTACGCCGCCGCGCACGTCGTGCCGAAGGTGCACGCCGACAACACGCCGGGACGCCCGGCCGACATCGACTGGGACGCCACGCTCGCGTTCCGGCGCAACGTGTACTCGTGGGGACTCGGCGTGGCCGACGCGATGGACACTGCGCAGCGCAACATGGGCCTGGATGCGGCGGCAGTGCGCGAGCTCATCGCCCGCAGCGCCGAGGTCGCCCGCGAGGAGGGCGGGGCAGTCGTCGTCGGGGTCAACACCGATCACGTCGACGACGCACGCATCTCGCTCGATCAGGTGATCGCCGCCTATCTCGAGCAGCTGCACTTCGCCGAGGAGCAGGGGGCGGGGCCGGTGCTCATGGCGTCGCGGCACCTCGCCAGGGTCGCGGAGAGCGCGGACGACTACCGCCGCGTGTACCGCGAGGTGCTGTCCCGCGCATCGGCACCGGTCGTGCTGCACTGGCTCGGCACCGCGTTCGATCCGGAGCTGGCGGGGTACTTCGCGCCCTCGTCCTCCGGGGGGAGCGGCGGTCCCGCGTGGCAGGAGGCCGCCGAGGTGCTGCTCGACATCATCGGCGAGAACCGCGCCGCGGTCGCCGGGGTGAAGATGAGCCTGCTCGACGCGGAGTCCGAGGTCTGGGTGCGCGAGCGGCTGCCGGAGGGGGTGCGCATGTTCACCGGCGACGACTTCCACTACGTGGGCCTCATCGGCGGAGACAGTCTGGCCGACGCGGCCGCGCCCGAGGGGTCCGCGTCGCGCGGGCATTCGGATGCGCTGCTCGGCGCGTTCGCCGCTCTCGCCCCGGTGGCCTCCGCCGCGATCCAGGCGCTCGACGCGGGCGACCCCGAGCGGTACCTCGCCCTCCTCGGACCGACCGAGGAGCTGAGCCGGCAGGTGTTCGCGGAGCCGACCTTCTACTACAAGACCGGGGTCGCCTTCCTGTCGTGGCTCAACGGTCATCAGCCGGCGTTCCAGATGGTCGGGGGACTGCACTCCGCGCGGAGCCTGCCGCACCTCAGCCGCATCGTCGAGCTGGCCAACGGGGCGCTCGCCCTGGAGCGGCCGGAGCTCGCGCGGGAGCGCTGGCACAGCCTGCTCCGGCTGAACGGGGTGGACGTATGACCGCCCCCCGGAGCCTGGCGGCGGAGCGCGAGTCCCGGGCGGCCGGCGTCGGGACCGTGCCGCACCCGCGGCTCTCGATCAACCAGGCCACCGTGAAGCACGCGGACCTCGCGACGGCCCTGCGCGTCACGGCGGCGGCGGGGGTCGAGGCCATCGGTCTGTGGCGGGAGCCCGTGCAGGCGGTGGGCCTCGATGTCGCCGCCCGCATGCTGACCGACTCCGGCCTGCGCTTCACGACCCACTGCCGCGGGGGCTTCTTCACGCTGCCCGCCGGTCCAGAGCGCGACGCCGCGCTCGACGACAACCGCCGGGCGATCGAGGAGGCGGCCACTCTCGCGGCGGCCGGTGCCGAGGGGTCGACCGCGGTGCTCGTCCTCGTCGCGGGCGGTCTTCCCGAGGGGTCGCGCGACCTCGTCGGGGCGCGGGAGCGCGTTCGCGATGCGATCGGCACCCTCGCGGAGGACGCCCGGGCCGCCGGGGTGACCCTCGCGATCGAGCCGCTGCATCCGATGTACGCCTCCGACCGTGCCGTGGTCTCCACCCTCGGTCAGGCGCTCGACATCGCCGCGGACTTCGACCCTGCCGTGGTCGGTGCCGCCGTCGACACGTTCCACATCTGGTGGGACCCGCAGGTGCTCGACCAGATCGCCAGGGCCGGACGCGAGGGCCGCATCGCCACGTATCAGGTGTGCGACTGGAAGACCCCCCTCGCCGCAGACCCCCTCCTCTCCCGGCACTATCCGGGGGACGGGGTGATCGACTTCAGCGCCCTGACCCGCGCCGTGCAGGACACCGGCTACGACCGTGACATCGAGGTGGAGATCTTCCATGCCGACGTGTGGGCCGACGACCCGGCTCGTGTGGTCCGTCGCACGGCCGAGGCCTTCGCGACGGCGGTCGCCCCCCACCTGTGACCCTCGGCCCCGTCCTCACCGAGGTTCCGGATGCACGACCCCGCCACGGATGCACGACCCGTTCCCGGGTGTCGGTCGTCCCGTCGTGCTCAGGTCGTGCATCCGTCCCGGTCTCGGTCGTCGTGTGTCGGATCGACCGGGGGACACCGGCACGACTCGGGTTCGTCTGCAGGGTCAGACCTGGGTTCCGGTCGTGCAGGCGGGACGAGGTCGTGCAGGTGGGACTCGACGAGGAAGTCCGTACCGTCCCGTTCCCCGGTCTCGGTCGTCGTGTTTCGGACCCGCGTCGTGTATCGGTCCCACAGGGACACCTGCACGACTCGGGAACGTGTGCAGGGTCAGACCCGGGGTTCGGTCGTGCAGACGGGACGAGGTCGTGCAGACGGACTCGACACGGGGAACGGAAGGGGCCGGGTCGTCCGACCGGGGAGCCCGGGGTGGACGGGCCGGACGGTGCCGGCGGACGGGAGGACTGAGAGGATGACGGGATGACGGGGATCCGTGCGGGGCTGTGCTCGGTGACGTTCCGGGCGCTGCCGCCGGAGAGGATCGTCGGGCTCGCGGCTGCCGCGGGTCTCGACGTGATCGAGTGGGGCGGCGACGTGCATGTGCCGCCGGGAGACGTCTGCCGCGCCGCGGAGGTCGCGCGGATGACCGCGGATGCCGGGCTCGCCGTCGCGTCCTACGGATCGTACTTCCGCGCCGGATCGGAGGAGTCGCTGACCGCGGTCCTCGACAGCGCCGCGGCCCTGGGTGCCCACCGCGTGCGGGTGTGGGCGGGTGCGCACGGCTCGGCGGAGGCGTCGGCGGAGGAGCGCCACCGCATCGTGACCCGGCTCCGCGCGGCCGCGGTCGAGGCGGCCGCCCGGGGCGTCGGGCTCGCCCTGGAGTTCCACGGCGGCACGCTCGCCGACACCGCCCCGGCCACGCTCGAGCTGCTGCAGGAGGTCGACCACCCGATGCTGTCGACGTACTGGCAGCCCACGGTCGGCGCCCCCGTCCCCGTGGCGCTCGAGGAGTTCCGTCGGCTCGGCCCACATGTCTCCGCCGCTCATGTCTTCTCCTGGTGGCCGCGCACCGAGCGCCACCCCCTCCGCTCGCGCTCCGCGCTCTGGACCCGGTTCTTCGCGGACGTCGCCGCCGCCCCGCACCCGCCGCGCGACGCGCTGCTGGAGTTCGTGCCCGACGACGCCCCTGAGCTGCTCGCCGGCGAAGCCGCCGCCCTCCTCGGGTTTCTGGGGCGGCAGCCGTGAGCGCCCCTCGAAGCGGTTCCGGCGCCGTCGGTAGGCTCGGAGCATGACCCCGCCCGTCACTCCGGCAGAGCCGCCGGCCGCGCGCCGCCCCCGTCACGCGCGGGGACCGGCACCCACGCTGCACGACGTCGCACTCGAGGCCGGAGTGTCCCTGGCGACCGCGTCGCGCGTGCTCAACGGTTCCGAACGCAAGGTCGCCGCCCCCTTCCGGGAACGGGTGGAGGCCGCCGCCGCAGCCCTCGGCTACACGGCCAACGTCTCCGCGCAGGCGACCGCCCGCGGACGCTCGCCGGTGATCGCGCTCCTCGTCGCCGACATCGCCGACCCCTACTTCGGTCTCATCGCCTCGGGCGTCGCCCGCGGAGCCGACGAGCAGGGCCTCGTCGTGACCGTGGCCATCACCGAGCGCGATCCGGCGCGGGAGGCCCGGATCGTCCGCGCGCTGCGCGGACAGCGACCGCAGGGCCTCATCCTCGCCGCCTCGCGGACGCAGGAGGAAGGGCAGGCCGAGACCGCCCGCGAGCTCGCCGAGTTCACCCGGCTCGGCGGCCGTGTGGTCGCCTTCGGTGCGGACGGCGACGGCGATCGCCGGGTGGAGATCGACAACCGGGCCGGGGCCGCCGCGCTCGGTCGTCGCATGGCGGCACTCGGCTATCGTTCCGCCGTGCTCGTCGGGGCGGCGGAGGGCGTGCGGACCTCGGACGACCGGCTGGCGGGCTTCCGCGCCGGCTTCGCGGAGGGCGGCGGAGAGGTCGCGCAGACCGTCCGCGGAGACTTCCGTCGGGAGTCCGGGGCGGCGGCGATGACCGAGGCCCTCGCCACCGGTGTCCCCGCGGGCACCGTCGTGTTCGGCATCAGCGACGTCGTGGCGATCGGCGCGATGGCGGCCATCCGCGCAGCAGACCGTGAGGTCGGCACGGACATCGCGGTCTGCGGCTTCGACGACGTGCCCTCGAGCCGCGACGTCACCCCCGCCCTCACCACGGTCTGCGTGCCGCTGAGCGACGCCGGGTACCAGGCCTTCCGCGCGATCGTCGACGAGGACTGGCAGCAGCCGACGCTCCCCCTCGAGGTGGTCGTCCGCGCGAGCACCCCGGGGCTCGGGGCATGACCCGCGTCGTCATCGCTCCGGACAGCTTCAAGGGCACGATCACCGCGGCCGACGCCGCCGCGGCGCTCGCTGCCGGCTGGCGGGAGGTCGAGCCGGCCGCGGACATCGTCCTCCGCCCGATGGCCGACGGCGGGGAGGGGACCGTCGCGGCGTTCGCGACGGCGGTACCGGATGCACAGCGCCTGCCGGTCACGGTGGACGGTCCGGCGGGCGCTCCCGTCGAGACGTCCTGGCTGCTCCTGCCGAGCACGACCGACGCCCCCGGCGGCACGGGCGTCGTCGACATCGCCTCGACCTCTGGCATCGAGCTCCTCGACGGTCTGCGCCCCTGGGAGGCCGACACGATCGGCTTCGGGCAGGCGATCGCCGCGGCCCTCGATCACGGCGTCTCGCGCCTGATCCTCGGCATCGGCTCCAGTGCTTCCACCGACGGCGGCACCGGCCTGCTCACCGCTCTCGGGGCACGCTTCCTCGACGCGGACGGCGAGCCGGTGGCGCGGGGCGCGCGTGGTCTGGCGGATATCGTCACGGCCGACCTCGGGGCGCTGCGCACGGCAGCCGACGTCCGCGTGCTGACCGATGTCACGAATCCGCTCGTCGGCCCTCGCGGTGCGGCGGCGGTGTTCGGTCCGCAGAAGGGCCTCACGGCTCCGGAGGACATCGCCCGTGTCGACGACGCGCTCGCGCACCTCGCCGCCCTCCTTCCCGTCGATCCGGCGCTGCCCGGCACCGGTGCCGCCGGAGGGACGGGGGCCGCGCTCGTGCGCTGGGGCGGGATCCTCGCTCCGGGGGCGGCCGAGGTGGCGGCCCTCATCGATCTGGCCGGAGCCGTCCGGGGCGCCGAGGTCGTGATCACCGGCGAGGGATCCTACGACGGACAGTCGGGCGACGGGAAGGTGCCGTCGTTCCTCGCCGCGCTCGCCGCCGAGGCAGGGGCGCGTCCTCTGCTCGCGGCGGGTCGGATCGCGGACGACGCGGATACGAGCCTCTTCGCGGAGGCGGTGTCGTTGACCGCGCTGGCGGGGTCGCCGACCGCCGCCCTGACCGACCCCGCACGCTGGCTGCGGGTCGCGGGCGCGGCTCTCGCCCGGACGCGGTGACCGGCCAGGACGCCCCGCCCGTGGGGGCGACGACGGTGCGGCCGCGGCCATGCGTTGACACGGCAGAAGCGTCGGCATAGACTCGCAACACCGAACGGGAATGCGCTTTCCCGAATCCTTCACGAAGATGTCGAGGACCCCATGTCGTCTGCCCCCTCCGCGACCATGACCCTGGCGATCGCCGCCGATCGCCCCGAGCCTCCGGGCATCGTCCGCTGGTGGAGCCGCCACTGGCACCCGCTCGTCTTCGTGCTCGCGGTGCTCGCGCTCTGGTGGGTCTCCACGAGCCTCGGGTGGGTGCCGGCCTTCATCATCCCGTCGCCTGCCGACACCTGGGCCGCCTTCACCGACAACGCCGCCTACCTTGCGCAGAACACCTGGGTCACCACCTACGAGACCGTGATCGGGTTCGTCATCGCGGTCGTCGTCGGCGTCCTCGTCGCGGTGCTCATGGTCTACTCGCGAGGCCTGGAGCAGACGCTCTATCCCGTCATCCTCTTCGCGCAGGTCATCCCGAAGATCGCCATCGCCCCGCTGTTCGTCGTGTGGCTCGGGTTCGGGGCGGAGCCGAAGATCCTCGTGGCCGTGCTCATGGCGTTCTTCCCTGTCGTCATCTCGGGCCTCGCGGGTCTGCGCACCGTCGACCCGGAGATCCTCCAGCTCGCATCGACCATGGGAGCGAGCCGCTTCAAGACCTTCCTCAAGGTGCGTCTGCCCGCGGCTCTGCCCGAGCTCCTCTCCGGCCTCAAGGTCGCCGCGACGCTCGCGGTCACCGGTGCCGTCGTCGGCGAGTTCGTCGGCGCGAACGAGGGCCTCGGCTACGTGATCCTCCAGGCCAACGGCAACCTCGACACCGCCATGCTCTTCGCCGCGCTCATCATCATGTCGCTGCTCGGCGTCATCCTCTTCGGCATCATTCAGATCGCCGAGCGCTTCCTCATCCCGTGGCACGCCTCCAAGCGCGACGTCGCCGCGGCCACCGTCCGACTCTGACCCCCCTCGCCCCCACGAAAGAAGGCACTGATGAAGAAGTCAGGCACCATCCTCAGCTCGATCGCCCTCGCGTCCGTCGCGGTGCTCGCCCTCTCCGGCTGCGGAGGATCGACGGCCCCGGCGAGCTCCGGCGACGGTGACGGCGCCGAGCTCACGCCGGTCACCCTCATGCTCAACTGGTACCCGTACGGCGAGCACGCGGCCTTCTACTACGGCGTCGACCAGGGCATCTTCGAGGAGCACGGCATCGACCTCACGATCAAGGCCGGCCAGGGGTCGACGAAGACCGCACAGGCCGTCGGGCAGGGGCAGGTCGACTTCGGCTGGGCGGACACCCCGGCCGTCCTCGCGAACATCGACAAGGGCGTCGGCATCAAGAGCGTCGGCGTCTTCCTGCAGACCACGCCGTCGGCCGTGCAGGTCTTCGCCGACTCCGGCATCTCCAGCCCCGAAGACCTCAAGGGCAAGACCATCGCGGTCTCCGCGGGCGACGCCCCGACCACCACCTTCCCGATGTACCTCGAGGCGGTGGGCCTGGAGGAGGGCGATGTGACGCAGCAGAACCTCGACGCCGCGGGGAAGATCGCCGCCATGCTCTCGGGCAAGGTCGACGGCCTCATCGGGTTCGCGCACGACCAGGGCCCGACCATCGCCGACAAGAGCGGCAAGGACGTCGAGTACCTGCGCTACTCCGACGCCGGCCTGAACTTCTTCAGCAACGGCCTGATCGCCCCGACCGACACCATCGAGAACGACCCGGAGCTCGTCGAGGCGCTGGTCGCGGCGACCTCCGAGGCCTTCGCGGCGGCGCAGGAGGACCCCGAGGCGGCGGTGGCCGCGATGGAGGGCAAGGACCCGCAGATGCCCTCGCAGGAGGTCCTGCTGCACCAGTGGGAGGAGACCATCGAGCTGCTCCACACCGACGCCACCGAGGGCCAGGCTCCTGGCGCGAACGCCACCGAGGACTGGGAGTCCACGCTGGAGGTGCTGTCCGAGGCCGGGCTCATCTCGGGCGACGGCGAGGTGGACACCTACTTCGACGACTCGTTCACCCCCGGTAAGTGAGACCGAACGTCATGGACACTCACGTTCAGCAGGAACGCGGACCCGCGGCCACGAGCACCGCTCCGGCGCTCGAGGTCTCGGATCTCGCGATCACCTTCGCCTCCAAGCGCCGCCAGGTCACGGCTCTCGAGGGCGTAGACCTCCGCGTCGAGGAGGGGGAGTTCCTCTCCATCGCCGGGCCCTCGGGATGCGGCAAATCGACGCTCCTGAAGGCCGTGGCGGGCCTCACCGCTCCGAGCCGCGGCAGCATCCGGCTGCGTGGCGACGAGGTCCGCGGTCCGCGGCAGGATATCGGCTACGTGTTCCAGCGGGCGGCGCTTCTGGAATGGCGCAGCGTCCGCGGCAACATCCTCCTGCAGGCCGAGATGCGCGGGATGGACATGCGCAAGGCCCAGGCCCGTGCCGACGAGCTCATCGAGATGACCGGGCTCACCGGCTTCGAGAAGTCGCTGCCGCACGAGCTCTCCGGAGGCATGCAGCAGCGGGTGTCGCTGTGCCGCGCGCTGCTGCACGAGCCGCGGGTGCTGCTCATGGACGAGCCGTTCGGTGCCCTCGACGCCCTCACGCGCGAGCGCATGAACGTCGAGCTCAACCGGATCTGGAGCGCCACCGGCACGACCGTGCTGCTCGTGACCCACTCGGTCGCGGAGGCGGTCTACCTCGCCAGCCGCGTCATCGTGATGGGGCCGCGCCCCGGACGGATCCTGGAGGAGCACCGCGTCGACCTTCCGGCCCGCCGCGGCTACGCCGATGTGCTGGAGACGGAGGAGTTCCACCGCGTCTCCAGCCGCGTCCGCGAGCTCCTCGGCTCCTCCACCGACGCCGACTGACCCCGCCCCGTCCGGTCTCGTCCCCGCCCCGCCCTCGCCCCCCCCGCCCGCGTGCGGGATCAAAACGGCCCCTCCCCAGCGTCCCCCGGGCCCGTTCTCGATCCCGCCCCAGGGGTGGTCGGCGGGACGGGATCGAAAAGGCCCCTCCGGAACCCCCGGCGAGCCCGTTTTCGATCCCGCGCGGGGAGTGGCGGACGGATCGGTGCCGACGGTCCGACGCGCGACAACAGGAGGGGCCCCGTCGCCCGAGCGTGCGCGGAACTCGACGGTCCGGCGTGCGGGATGAGGAATGCTCCCGCGAAACGCTGACGAGGGTCCTTCTTGATCCCGCACCGGCGCCCCCACGGCGCGGGATCGAAAACTCCCCCCGGCGGCTGCCGAGGGGAGCGGTTTCGATCCCGCAGCACGCCCGGGAGACGGCGCCGCGGGAGGGAGGCTCAGTCGCCGAGGGCGGCGGACACCACGGCGCGGGCCTCGGCCTGCACCTCGGCGAGATGCTCCGGGCCCCGCAGGCTCTCGGCGTAGAGCTTGTACACGTCTTCGGTTCCGGACGGCCGCGCGGCGAACCAGGCGTGGGGAGTCTGCACCTTGAGGCCGCCGATCGCCGCACCGTTGCCGGGGGCGTGCGACAGCTTCGCGATGATGTCCTCGCCGGCGAGCGTGGTCGCGGTCACCGATTCCGGGGCGAGCTTGCCGAGCGTCGCCTTCTGCTCGGGGGTCGCCGGAGCATCGACGCGCTGGTAGGCGGACGAGCCGAAGGCGTCCTCCAGTTCCGCGTAGCGCTGCGAAGGGGTCTTGCCGGTCACCGCGAGGATCTCGGCCGCGAGCAGGCAGAGGAGGATGCCGTCCTTGTCGGTGGACCACACGGAGCCGTCGTGTCGGAGGAACGAGGCCCCCGCCGACTCCTCGCCGCCGAACGCCACGGAGCCGTCGAGCAGTCCGGGCACGAACCACTTGAAGCCGACCGGAACCTCGAGCAGACGCCGTCCGAGCGACTCGGCCACGCGGTCGATGATCATCGACGACACCAGCGTCTTGCCGACCGCGGCCTCGCGCGGCCAGTGCTCCCGGTGCGAGAAGAGGTAGTCGATGGCGACGGCGAGGAAGTGGTTCGGGTTCATGAGCCCGGCGTCGGGGGTGACGATGCCGTGCCGGTCCGCGTCGGCGTCGTTCCCAGTGAGGATGTCGTAGTCGCCCTTCTTCGCCACGAGCGATGCCATGGCCGACGGGGACGACGGATCCATCCGGATCTTCTCGTCCCAGTCCAGGGTCATGAAGCGCCACGTGGGGTCGACCTCGGGGTTCACGACCGTGAGGTCGAGGTCGTGCATCTCGGCGATCAGCGACCAGTACTCCACCGAGGCGCCGCCGAGCGGGTCCGCGCCGATACGCACGCCGGCGCGGCGGATCGCCTCGATGTCGATGATCGACGGCAGGTCGCGCACATAGGCGTCGCGGAAGTCGTATCCGGTGATCGCGTCCCAGTCCACGTCGGCGAAGCGCTCGCGGCGCACGGCGGTCAGGCCGTCCGCGATGAGCTGGTTGGCGCGGTCGGCGATCCAGCCCGTCGCATCGGTGTCGGCGGGACCGCCGTGGGGCGGGTTGTACTTGAAGCCGCCGTCGCGGGGCGGGTTGTGCGAGGGGGTCACGACGATGCCGTCTGCGCGACCCGGGTCGTCGGCGGCGCGGTCGCGGTTGTACGTGAGGATCGCGTGGCTCAGCGCGGGGGTCGGCACCCAGGAGTCCCGGGCGTCGACGCGCACGTCCACTCCGTTCGCGAGCAGGACCTCGATGGCGCTGCGCTCCGCCGGGAGGGAGAGCGCGTGGGTGTCGCGCCCCAGGAAGAGCGGACCGGTGATGCCCTGCGCGGCGCGGTAGTCGACGATGGCCTGCGTCGTGGCGAGGATGTGGTTCTCGTTGAAGCTCTTCGTGAGCGACGAGCCGCGGTGCCCGCTGGTGCCGAACACGACCCGCTCGCTCGCGACATCCGGATTCGGCACGCGGTCGTAGTAGGCGGCGATCAGCTCGTCGACGTCGATCAGGTCACTTTCCTCCGCGGGGAGGCCGGCACGGCTGCTCATGCTCTCAGTCTGCCCCGTGCGGCGGATGCTCGCATCCGGCTTGACATGCGCGATTGCGATGAGTCACCGAGGGATAGGCTGAACGCCGTGACTGCACGCCGAACCTACAGCTACCTCGGACCGGCCGGAACCTTCACGGAGGCGGCGCTCGACCAGGTGGCCGAAGCCAGGGGGCAGGACTGGCGACCGGTGCACAACGTGGGCGAGGCGCTCGCGGACGTCCTCGAAGGACGCAGCGACGCCGCCATGATCGCGATCGAGAACTCCATCGAGGGCGGGGTCTCCACCACCCAGGATGCGCTGGCGACGCTGCCGGGGCTCCGGATCATCGGCGAGTACCTCGTCCGGGTGAACTTCGTCCTCGTCGCACCGCGTGGCACGACACTCGACCAGGTCGAGGTCATCGCCGCGCACCCCGTCGCCTACGCGCAGTGCCACGGATGGCTCGGTGAACACCTCCCGACGCATTCGCACGTGCCGGCGGCGAGCAACGTCGCCTCGGCCATCGGCGTCCTCGACGGCACCTCGCCCGCGCAGGCCGCGATCGCCGCCCCCGGCATCGTGCAGCACTATGACGTGGAGGTGCTCGCCGAGGGCATCGGCGACAACGCGGCGGCCGTGACCCGGTTCGTCCTCGTCACCCGCACCACGCGTTCGCCCGCGCCGACCGGTGCCGACAAGACCTCGCTGATCGTCGAACTCCCGCACGACCACCCTGGTTCGCTCCTCGAGATGCTGGAGCAGTTCTCGACGCGCGGCATCAACCTCTCGCTCATCGAGTCGCGGCCCATTGGCGACGAGCTCGGCCGGTACCGGTTCGTGATCGACGCGGACGGCCACATCGAGCACGAGCGGATGGCCGACGCCCTGCTCGGGATCCGTCGCTTCAGCCCCCGCGTGGTGTTCCTCGGGTCGTACCCGCGTGCTGACCGGCAGATCGTGCAGTATCCCGACCGGTACTCCGACGAGGTCTTCATCGAGGCCCGCGACTGGCTCCGCGGCATCCTCTCCGGCGAACCCGAGTCCTGACGCGGCCCGCTGCAGGTCCCGCGGGATCAACATTGCACCTCATGCGCTCCGGGGAGGAGCTGTTTCGATCCCGCACGACGAGGAGCGGGTCAGTGCTCCTGGAATCGCGGCCAGGCGCTGCCCGGCAGCATACGGGCGTGCAGTGCGCCCTTCGCGGAGGCGAGGCTGGGATAGGTTCCGGCCGCCGCGTCCGCTCCCGCCATGGTCACCACGTAGCCGTTCTCATCGTGGCGGATGCTCCCCACGACGCCGTTCGTCCCGTACGCGACCCAGAGTGCGAGTGTCTTGGTGCTCATCGTCGAACCCCTCTCTCTGCCGCCGAGGCTACGCCTCCCTGACATCCGGAGCCAGCCCCCTCATCGCGGAGAGGACCGAACGCCCATCCGTGAGCACGCCTCAACCCCGGATGCCGTGGCGAACCGTGAGTGCGCGACGCACACGGGCGGCGAGGGCGGCGCCACCGTCGCGCAGATCGAGCTCGGTGACGCGGATCACGAGCCAACCGTGGTCTTCGAGGTCGCGCTGACGCCGGATGTCGATCCGCCATTGGTCACGGTCCGTCCGATGGCCGTCGCCTTCGTACTCGATGGCGATGCGGCATTCGGGGTAGGCGAGGTCGACCCGTGCGAGGAAGTGTCCGTCCACGGAGACGAGGTGCTGGATCGCGGGTTCCGGGAGGCCGAAGCTGCGGAGGAGCAGACGCGTCTCGGTCTCTTTCGGCGACTCGACACCCAGGCGTGCGAGAGGCAGCGCCTCGCGTACGCGACCGCAGCCGGGGAACCGCCCCCATCGCGTCAACCGTCGATCGATGGTCTCGATGGTGGCGACCGGCCGACCCGTCCGCAGCCCCGGATAGGCGTCGGACGATGTGAGCAGGGCGTCGAGCGCGACGACCATCGGCACGGAGACGAACTCCCGCGCGCAGAGGAAAAGTGCGCTGACCGGATCCACCGTCGGAACTCCGTGGAGGTGCCATGTGTCGGCCCTTCCCGGCGCGATGCGGCGCCCTCGGACACCGATCGTCCGGGGCGGCGAGGTCCCGGTGTGCACGGCGACGTCGAGGGGCTCATCGGGCGACCATCGGACGGACGCGGGGAGTCCCCACAGTCGGAGAGCCGTGCGCCCGGCGAACGCCTGACCCTCGCGAAGACGCGGCAGGTAGGAGGCGACTCGATCGTCGAATGTGGAGGCTTCCCCTGTCGATCGCACTCCGGCGAACGGTCGCGCGAGGTCTCGGCTGGAGTATCTCTTCCGCCCGACCCCGATGGCAGCGGCATCACGGACGGCGAAGTGAGGGCCGAGCTCGGGCGGGAGGGGCACACGGTGTCGCATCCGTCCATGCTGTCCGTGCATGATCGGCGTCCCGGCGGAGGACCGTCCTCAGCCCGGCCTTTGTGGAAAACACGGACTGACTGGCGATTGTGGCGGAGGTCCTGTTCCCGCGCCGGATCAGAAATGTCCCTTTGGCCGCGGCCGAAGGCACGCTTCCCGTCCCGTGTGCCGACACAGCGAGGGGTCCGCGGCGAGAACGACGACGGCAGGCGCGCGGGATCAGAAGGGTGCCGCGGGACGTGCGCGGGGGACCGTTATCGATCCCGCACCAAGCGACCGATCGGACGCGGGATCAGAAACGTGCCGTCTCAGCCGCGTGGGGGAGCGTTAGTGATCCCGCGACGGAACTCCCGTCCCGCGCGACGCGGGTCACGCGCCGGCGACGAGCTCCAGCGTCTGAGCGCGCCCCGCGGCCGAGTCCTTCGGCTCCGCGTCGTAGGCCCCGGCGACGGGGGAGAGCATGACCTCGTCCACCCCGTAGGTCGCCGCGAAGGAGCGCACCTCGGCGGCGACGGACTCCCCGGTGCCGACGAACCACCGCGACCGCGCGGCCTCGACCACCTGATCGGTCGCGGCGTCGTGCTCCGCGGCGAGGGCCTGCTCGACGGTCTCGAGCGCGACGAGCGGCTGGTTGAGCCGGAGCCGTGCCATCATCCGCAGCTGTGGGAGGGCGCGGGCCTCGGCCTCCTCCGCGGTCGGGGCGGCGACGGCGTTCACGGTGAGGAAGGTCCGCGGCTCCGGGTGCTCCTCGCTCGGACGGTAGTTCGTGCGGTAGAGGTCGAGGGCGCGTTCCAGGCCCTGTCCGGAGAAGTGGTTCGCGAACACGTACGGCAGGCCGAGGGAGGCGGCGAGCTGCGCGGAGTAGTCGCTCGAGCCCAGCAGCCACACCTCGGGCACCCCGGTCGCGGCGGGGGTCGCCCGCACGGTGTACTCCCCGCCGGAGGTGAAGCGCACGGTGGCGCCGTCGGCGGTGAAGAGCGCCGCGATGTCCTGCACGTGGCGGGGGAATTGCTCCACGTCGCTGGTGGTCCCTGACCCGCGGAGGAGCTGGGTGATCACGGGGTCGCTGCCGGGGGCGCGGCCGAGGCCCAGGTCGATGCGGCCGGGCGCGATGGCTTCGAGGGCGGCGAACTGCTCGGCGACGATCAGCGGCGCGTGGTTGGGCAGCATCACGCCGCCGGAGCCGAGGCGGATGCGCGAGGTGCGCGTGGCGGCAGCCGCGATGAGGACCGGCGGCGTGGTCGAGGCGACCGCGGGCATGTTGTGGTGCTCGGCGAACCAGTAGCGGCGATAGCCGAGCCGGTCGGCGGCCGCGGCGAGGGAGAGGGAGGCGGTGATGGCCTCGGCACTGGTCTGGCCGGAGCGGACCGGCACGAGGTCGAGGACGGAGAGGGCGACGTCGTTCATCCCCGGATGCAACCTCGGCGGCCGCTCCGGCATTCCCTAGGCGGCGAGGCGCGAGGCGGGGGTGAGCGCGTCGGCGAGAGCGTTCCTGGCGAGGCGATAGCGGATGAGCCAGGCGGCGCTGAAGCTCTGCTCCGGCAGGTCGCGGAGTGCGGCGCGGTCCTCCGCCGGCAGCCCGTCCCGCGTGGCTTCGCGCAGGAGGTCGTCGCGGGTCGCCGGGTATTCCATGTCGGCGAGGAAATGGTCGAGGGTCGAGGAGAGTGCCATGGGTCGTCCTTTCCGTAGGAAGAGAGGAGAGCAGCGGGGGCGGTGCCGCAGCACCGCCCCCGGGGGATCAGGCGTCGATCGCCTGGCGCTGTTCGCCGGACTCGACGGTGATCTTGCGGGGCTTCGCCCGCTCGCTGACGGGGATGACGACCGACAGGACGCCGCTCTCGTACGAGGCGCTGATGTTGTCGAGGTCCACACCGTCGCCGAGCGAGAACTGGCGCAGGAACGACCCGGCCCCGCGCTCGCGGGCGAGCCAGCGCACGCCTTCGCGGGTGTCGGCCGTGCGCTGGGCGCGGATGGTGAGCTGCCCGCCGTCGAGGTCGACGTCGATGGAGCCGGGGTCGGCTCCGGGCAGGTCGGCGTGCAGGATGTAGCGGTCCCCGTCGCGGTACAGGTCCACCGGCATCGACCGGGGCGCGCGCACGGAGTCCAGCACGCTCGCGGCGAAGCGATCGAGCTGGCTGAAGGGATCGAAAGTCAGTGCCATGAGGTTCTCCTTTCGTGCGGCCCTGCAAGGGCTGAGGTGGCGTGCAGATTATCTGCACTTCAGGTATAGATTTGTTATAGAACACGCGTAGAAACTTCGCAACCCCCGAACCGAGGACTCCCGGATGACCGCACCCGACTCGCGCACCCCGCTCTACGGCATCGCCGTGGCCGCCCAGCTCGTCGACCTGCCCGAGGCGACGATCCGGCTCTTCGAGAGCAAGGGACTCCTCGCGCCGGCCCGCAGCGACGGCGGCACGCGCCGCTACAGCGACGACGACATCACCCGTCTGCGCCGCGCGGCCGCGCTCCGCGGCGACGGCATCAACATCGCCGGGATCGCCCGGGTCCTCGACCTGCAGGATGAGAACGCGGGCCTCCGCCAGGCTCTCGACGCGGGCGGACCGGAACCCGAGCGCTCCGCTCGCGACTGACGCCCGGCGGACAGGGGGCGCCGACGACGCCGCTACGCTTTCCGCATGGAAGCCGGGATCTTCTACGCCCTCGTCGGAGCCGTCGCCGTGGCCGCCGTCGCGCGGTGGCGCGGATGGCCGGCTCCGCTGCTCGTGACCGTCGTCGCGCTCGCCGCGTCGTTCCTGCCGTTCGTGCCGGAGCTGGAGATCGACGGGCACCTGCTGCTCGGGCTGGTCCTGCCGCCGCTGCTGTACTCTGCTGCCCTCGATGTGTCGTTCGTCGGGTTCAAGCGCAGCCTGCCGCAGATCCGTCGCCTCGGGATCTGGCTCGTGCTGCTCACCGCGTTCGCCGTGGGGCTCGTGGCTTGGTGGATCCTGCCGTCGCTCACGCTGCCCGGCGCGCTGCTGCTGGGCGCCATCGTCGCCCCGCCGGACGCGGTGTCGGCGGCGGCGATCGGCCGTCGTCTCGGTCTGCCCCGCCGCATCATGACGGTGCTGTCCGGGGAGAGCCTCATCAACGACGCAACCTCGCTCACGCTCTACCGGGTGTTCGCCGCGATCCTCGCCGGGGCGACGGTGTCGATCTGGGGTGGCATCGGGCAGTTCGCTCTCGCCGTCGGCGTGGGGGTGGGCATCGGGCTGATCTTCGGGATCGTCCTGCACCAGCTCCGGATGCGCATCGGCGACCCGGTGGTTATCGGCACGTTCGGTCTGCTCGCCCCCTTCGGCGCGTACAACATCGCGGAGCACCTGCTCGGCTCCGGCGTCCTCGCGGTCGTGGCCATGGGGCTGTTCGTCGGCTTCAACGCCCCGCGCACCGACTACACGACCCGGCAGCAGGAGGCGCCGCTGTGGCTGTCGGCCGACCTGCTGCTGGAGAGCTTCGTGTTCGCCTACATCGGCCTCCAGTTCCCGCGGGTGCTCAACGACCTCGGCAGCGAGTCGGTGGGGCACATCCTCCTGCTCTCCGGCGCCGTGCTGCTCGTGGTGCTCGTCGTCCGGCCGCTCTACATCTATCCGATCAGCGCGTGGTCGAACTTCCAGGACCGTCGTCGGCTCGCCCGCATGGACCGCGGCATCGCGTCCGGGGAGTTCGACGAGCGTCGCCGGCGGTCCCGGCGGTGGCGCGACCAGAGCACGGACGAGCTGCGGACGCAGATCGTGCGGGAGCGCATGGCCGGGCTGCGGCTCACCTGGAAGGACAACGCCGTCATCTCCTGGGCGGGTATGCGTGGCGTGGTGACCCTGGCGATCGCGGTGGCCGCCGCCGATCTGGCCGGGCTCGACACCGAGGCCTCGCACGCCATCGTCGTCGTCGCCTTCATCGTCACCGTCGGCACGCTCCTGCTGCAGGGCCTCACGCTGCCGCTGCTCATCCGGCGGCTCGAGATCGCGGGGGACGAGGAGCACGAGGAGGACGTCGCGGCGCTGGAGATGGTCAAGGCCAAGAGCCGCGAGGCCGGCAAGGCGTACCTCGCCGAGAAGCGCCGCGAGTGGGAGCAGAAGCACGGCGAGGTCGACCTCGGCATGTTCGATGCGTTCACGAAGCGCATGACCCGGGTGGAGAAGGACACCGACGACGCGCAGCAGGTCGAGGACTCCGTGGCCCGCCCGTCCTACGACGACCTCGTCGCCCTGACCAAGGGATGGCTGCAGGTACGACGGGAGATCCTCGTCGCGGAGCGGGATGCCGGCGAGCTCGACGAGGAGGTC
>NZ_DLNJ01000026.1:5259-5547 GCF_002478345.1 Microbacterium sp. UBA7513 | reverse complement strand
CTTCCCCCTCGAACCACCCCCTTCCGGTCGACCCACCCCTCTGCGACCGCCCGCAACGGGCCGGGAGGCACGCAAAGGGGCGGGTCGACGGCGGGAGGGAGGGAGAGACGAAGAGCGCCCCACGTCCTGACGGAGGTGGGGCGCTCGTGAGGAGACCGGGTCAGCGTGCGCCGGCGGGCTCCGGGGTGGGAGCGGCGTCGGCCTCGGGGGCGTCGTCGCCGGAGTCGTCGGCGAAGGGCAGGCCCTCGCGCGGCGCGTTGTAGAGCTCCTCGTCGAGGATGCCCTCGC
>NZ_DLNJ01000026.1:0-5016 GCF_002478345.1 Microbacterium sp. UBA7513 | reverse complement strand
GCGCTTCGCGACGATCGCGGGGACGAGGGCCTGACCGGCGACGTTCACGGCCGTGCGGCCCATGTCGAGGATCGGGTCGATCGCGAGCAGCAGGCCGACGCCCTCGAGCGGCAGACCCAGGGTGGACAGCGTCAGCGTGAGCATGACGACCGCGCCCGTGGTGCCGGCGGTGGCGGCGGAACCCACGACCGAGACGATCACGATCAGCAGGTACTGCACGAAGTTCAGCTCGATGCCGAAGAACTGCGCGACGAAGATCGCGGCGATGGCCGGGTAGATCGCGGCGCAGCCGTCCATCTTCGTCGTCGCGCCCAGCGGCACGGCGAACGAGGCGTAGGAGCGGGGCACACCGAGGTTGCGCTCGGTCACGCGCTCCGTGAGGGGGAGCGTGCCGATGGAGGAGCGGCTCACGAAGGCGAGCTGCACCGCCGGCCACACACCCGAGAAGTACTGCTTGATGGAGAGGCCGTGCGTGCGCACCAGGATCGGGTACACGACGAACAGCACGAGCGCGAGGCCGATGTAGACGGCGGCCGCGAACCAGCCGAGCGACGCGAGCTTCTCCCAGCCGTACTTGATGACGGCGGAGCCGATGAGGCCGAACGTGCCGAGCGGGGCGATGCGGATGATCCACCACAGCACGCGCTGGATGACCTTGAGCAGAGACTCGGTGAAGACGAGGAACGGCTCCGCCTTCTTGCCGGCCTTGAGCGCCGCGATGCCGACGACGGCCGCGACCACGATCACCTGGAGGATGTTGAAGCCGACGCTCGAGGTGAACGCGCCCTCGGTGGCTCCGGGGGAGGTGCTGACGGTCAGGCCGAGGAAGTTCTGCGGGATGAGGCCGAGGAGGAAGTTCCACCAGGTGCCGACCGTGTATGGCTCGCCCGGCTCCAGGCCCTCGCCGGCGCGGCTGCCCGGCTGGATCACGAGACCGAGGACGATGCCGATGATGACCGCGATGAAGGCGGTGATCGCGAACCACAGGATCGTCTGGCCGGCGAGGCGGGCGGCGTTCTGCACGCGACGGAGGTTCGAGATGCTGGCGACGATCGCGGTGAAGATCAGCGGGACGACGGCCGCGCGGAGCAGCGTGACGTAGGAGCTGCCGATCGTGTCGAGGGTCGCCGACAGGCCGGTCGGGTTCTCGGCCGTGGCGCCGAGCTGGCGGCCGATCAGACCGGCGGCGATGCCGAGGACGAGGGCGGCGATGATCTGGAAGCCGAACGAGGTCAGCAGCTTCCGGACCGGCCCGCGGGTGTCTGGCGCCTTCTGGGCGCGTGCGGTGGTGCTCATTGAGGTGGGGACTCCAGAATCGCGGCGCGCCGGGTGCACGCCATGAGGCTCAACGCTAGGAGAGCCTGAGAATTCCCTGGGCGGTTATGACGAAGGATGACGGCCGCCCTCCCAGGCCGTCACCCTTCGCTGCGTGCCGCCCTCAGGGCGTGACGCAGTCCTGGAGGTTGTCCTGGATGATCTGGGTCGTGAGGGCCTTGTCGGCCTCGTCCCGCTGCTTGTCCTCGCCGTCGGCGATGTAGCCGAGCGTCTCGTCGCTGAGGTCGGAGTCGACGAGGGCTTCCGCCAGGCAGGTGGCGGCGTCGTCGGTCATGGCCTCCTCCTGCGGGGTGCCCTCGAAGACCTTCTGGATGCCGTCGGCGACCTCGCCGACCGAGGGACGGCTCTCTCCGGCGCAGGCGGCGAGGGAGAAGGCGAGGGCAGCGGCCGGGACGATCGCCAGGAGGCGGAGGCCGCGACGCGAGGGGATGCGGGTGCTGGTCATGAGGCGACGGTACCCACTCACAGCCGACTCATAGAAGGGGCTTGCGTTCCCGTGCGTGACCGTGCTCGCCCTCCCGCCGACCCACCCCTCTTCGTGCGTCCCGGCCCCCTGCGTGCGTCCGTAAGGGGCCGGGGTGCGCGGAAGGGGGTGGGTCGAGAGGGGTCAGCGGTCGGCGAGGACGAGGAGGTCGCCGACCTCGCAGTCGAGCGCCTCGCAGATGGCCCGCAGCGTGGAGTAGCGGATCGCGCGGGCGCGGTCGTTCTTCAGCACGGACAGGTTCACGATGCTGACGCCGACGGCGGCGCTCAGCTCCGTCAGCGTCATCCCGCGGGCGACCAGCAGCTCGTCCAGACGGCAGTGGATGCCGGTGAACTCGTCGTCGCTCTCCGCCGGGCTCACACCAGGCCCTCCGTCTCGCGCTCCAGGGCGGCCCGCTCCTGCTCTACGCGCATGCCCTGACGGAACACCGCGGCGAGGGCGAGGAGGCCGAGCGCCGCGGCGAACGGCAGCGGTGTGACGGTGAGCCAGTAGGTGTGCGGGTACCAGGTGCTGTCCGCCGGCAGGGCCTCGCGCAGTCCGGTGGTGGCGGCGATGCCGTTGAGGAGATCCGAGAGGACGCCCAGCACCCCGAACGCGATCGCGCCCCCGACGAGGGCGCGGGTCACGGTGCGGGAGAACGCGCGGCCGCGGAGGGTGTGGAAGCAGATGAGCGCGAGGACCACGGCGGGGATCGTGGTCAGGGCGAGGGTGCTGAGCTGTGCGGCCGCGGCGAGGAGGCGCAGCCCGAGCGAGGCGTTTCCGACCGTGAAGTCCGACAGCTCCGTACCGCCGCAGGTGAGCATCGTCGTCGTGCTGTCGCCGTACTCCGAGCACGGGAGGCTCGAGGGCCAGTCGAGGAAGACGATCGTCCGGCCGTGCAACTCCGCCCAGTCGACGGTGAACGCCTTGACGACGATGACCACCGCGCCGAGTGCGGAGAGCGTGATCCACCATCCGGACAGCGTGAGCGCCGCGTCGAGGGCGACCGTGCGGCTGCCACGGCGACGGCTGTTCCAGACCACGAGGGCGACGACGGCCGCACACACCGCGAGCGCGATCCCGATGTTGAGCAGAGACGGCCAGACGGCCTCCGAGCCGAACGAGATCATCAGACCAGTCCCTCCGTCTCCTTCTCCAGCACGACCTTCTCCTGTTGCAGCCGGATGCCGCGACGGAAGGCGACGGCGATGAGGCCGATGGTGACCCCGGTGGCGAAGATGGGGGCGACGGCCCAGAACTCGATCGGATGCACCGGTTCGCCGTCGCCCAGGCCGAGGGCCGCGGTCACGCCGTTGCGTCCCATCGTCTCGAGCATCACGATCGCCATCGGTGCGAGCACCAGCGTCCAGCCGATCACGTCGAAGGCGCGTGCATTGCCCGCCACGAAGAATCGGCCGCGGAGGAAGTTCCAGGCGACGAGCGTGACCGCACCGATGACGGCGACGGCGGCCAGGGCCCACAGCGCGATGGCGGCGACGATGGCGGCGATCGACACGCTGTTCACCCCCGTGGCGAAGACCATCGCCTCCTGCGCGATGCCCTCGATCGAGATCTGCCCGGAGTCGGTGGTCGCCGAGATCGGCTGCTCGTCGATGGGGAGCGTCCACGCGATCCCGTCGTCGCGGAAGGTGCTGCCCACGCGGAGCACCGTCGCGAGGCCGACGGCCACAAGGGCTGCCGCCGCATAGAAGATGACCGCGCTCGCATCGGCTCGCTCGGAGCGGGTGGCGGTGGTGGCGGTCATCAGACCAGTCCCTCCGTGTCGCGCTGCAGGCGATCCCCGACGACGAAGACCGTTCCCACGATGGCGGCGGCGAAGGCCCCGAGGAGATAGGGGAACGGCTCGACGGTGAGCACCGCGGTGTCGAACGACCCCTCGGTCACCTGGGCCATGGCGGCGCCGGCGAGCATGTTGTCGAAGAAGCGGGCGGCGGCCGCCCCCACGAGGGCCAGGATGGCCGCCCCCATCACCAGCCTCGTGTTCGTGCGATCGAAGACGGTCCCGCGCAGGATGCGCAGGCTCAGGGTGATCAGAGCGGCGACGAGTCCTGCCGTGGTGACCGCGAACGCGATCTGGCCGAGCACGCCGGGCACGACTCCGGTCGCGGGGAGACCGGTCACCGTGACCACCCCCGCATCGATGACGACGGGGAGGCTCTCCTCGTCTGCGGTCGCGATCGCGGGCGCATCGATGAACTCCACGCTGACAGGGATCGTCGCCTGTGAGGTGAGCTCCACGATCCGCACCGTGGCCAGGCAGACGGAGGTGATCGCGATGAAAGCTCCCACCAGGATGAACAGCGCCAGCGCCACGCGGTCCCCCGTCGACAGCGTTCGTTCCGTGTTCCGCACGTCGGCTCCTCCCAGTCCGTGTTTATCGACTTTCGTTAACATAACGACTGTCGATAAACCCGTCAAGGCCTCGCTATGCCCACGGCGAACACGGGCATACCCGCCATTTCTGGTCGTTACTCTCGATGTACAAGCGCTTCATGCGTCTTCGCCCCGTGCGAATAAGGAGTCAACATGTTCGAGAGATTCACGGACCGAGCCCGTCGAGTGGTCGTCCTCGCCCAAGAAGAGGCGAAGATGCTCAACCACAACTACATCGGCACCGAGCACATCCTGCTCGGCCTCATCCACGAGGGCGAGGGCGTCGCAGCCAAGGCGCTGGAGTCGCTCGGCATCTCCCTCGACGCCGTGCGCGAGCAGGTGCAGGACATCATCGGCCAGGGTCAGCAGCAGCCGACCGGCCACATCCCGTTCACGCCGCGCGCCAAGAAGGTGCTCGAGCTGAGCCTCCGCGAGGCCCTGCAGCTCGGTCACAACTACATCGGCACCGAGCACATCCTCCTCGGCCTCATCCGCGAGGGTGAGGGCGTGGCCGCTCAGGTGCTCGTCAAGCTGGGCGCCGACCTCAACAAGGTGCGGCAGCAGGTCATCCAGCTGCTCTCCGGCGCTCCGGGCCGCGAGCCCGCGTCCGTCGGCGCGCAGTCCAACGACACCCCCTCGGGTGCGCAGGGCGGCTCGCAGGTGCTCGACCAGTTCGGTCGCAACCTCACGCAGGCCGCGCGCGACAACAAGCTCGACCCGGTGATCGGGCGCGAGAAGGAGGCGGAGCGGGTCATGCAGATCCTCTCCCGCCGCTCCAAGAACAACCCCGTCCTGATCGGCGAGCCCGGCGTCGGCAAGACCGC
>NZ_DLNJ01000017.1:100985-104575 GCF_002478345.1 Microbacterium sp. UBA7513 | reverse complement strand
CGCATGTCCGAAGAGCCCCCAAGGCTCTTCGGACATCCGGTGGGGGTCATGGGGTGAGTCCGCCGGCGGCGAGGAGCATGCGGAGCCGGTAGTTGTGCCGGTTGCGGTAGCCGCGGGCGAGGCGGCGGTGGAGCTCGATGATCCCGTTCACGGCCTCGGTGCCACCGTTCGATGACCGCCCCGTCGTGAAGTACGCCAGGAACGCGTCGCGCCAGCGGCGGAGGGTGCGGCCCAGTCGTGCGATCTCGGGGATCGGGCAGGTGTGGAACGTGTCGACGACTTGCTCAGCGATCCGCCGCCCCGCGGCCAGATCGCCCTGGTGGTAGGCGGAGCGGAGTTGCTGCGCGCACTGCCAAGCGACGAACACTTCGTCGTGCGCGGGGTCGGCTTCCATCGCCGCGGTCAGCCTCACCCGCTGCTTCTTGGTGAGGTTCTCGGCCCCGGCGCGCAGGATGGTCTGCACCCCGTAGAGCGGGTCGCCCTTGCGTCCGCGGTGCCCGAGGGTGTCCTGCTGAACGCGGCGGCGGACCTCGTCGACCGCGGCGGTGCCGAGCTTCACAACGTGGAACGCGTCGAGGACGGCGACGGCGTCGTCGAGCTTGTCGTCGATCGCGGTCTTGTATCCGGCGAACGGATCCAACGCGGCGACCTTCACCTGCTTCCGGAACGCGTCGCCGCGCTCACCGAGCCAGGTCGCGTACGCCTTCCCGGATCGACCGGGCACCAGATCCAGCAGCCTGGCCCGCGTCTTCCCTTGGCTGTCGCGGGTGAGGTCGACCATCCCGGTCAGCTCCTTCGGCCCCCGTCGGCGCGGGTCGACGTGATGCCAGACGTGCTCGTCGACGCCGAGGCTGGTGACATTCTCGAACCGGGACTCGTCCGCCGCGAGCTTGACCAGTTCGGGTTCGACGGCCCGCCACAACGTCTTCCACGACGTCCCGAGCTGCCGGGCGAGTCCTTGGATGGTGGCGTGCTCGCGACGCAGCTGCCCGATCGCCCACGCGACGGCGCGCTTCGTGATCGACCCGCGCGGCGCGACCAGCGACGGGACCTGTTCCACGAACGTCTTCCGCGGACAGCCGGACTCGCCGCACCGCCACATCCGCTGCCGCCACACCACCCTCACCCGCGTCACACCCGGCACGTCATGCAGCACCCGAAGGCGCCGACCACGGCTCGTCACGAGCACGCCGCACCCCGGGCAGCCCGTCGGGGACGCCGGAGTCGAAACGGTCACCACAAGAAGTCCGTCGCGACGCTCGACGTGCTCGACATGGACACCGTCGAGGCCGAGAAGCAGGTCGCAGCGGGCACACGGACAGTCGGCGGGGCGCGCGTCAGCGCACCCCGAAGTAGGGTGAAGCACGTCGAGGTCCTCGGTCGGAATCAGAGAGTTAGCGCTTCTGATCCTCGGGGACCTCGACCCCTACCGCCGAATCACCGCCCGGCCACCCTCACCCCACCGGATGTCCGAAGAGCCAGATGTGGCGCCGGAAGGAGGACGGTCATATTCGAGGCCTTGCTGACGAGGGTTCCCAGACAATAGACAGGCAGTATCAGCGCGTCATCCGGCAACATTGCGTCTCAATGTCCAAACCATACGGCTGGGCATCGCCCGCCTTCGACGACCGTCGCGTGACCTACGCAGACATGAGCAGAGCGTACGGAAACGACGATGCAAGCTCCCGCTTTTCGAACGCCAGTCACCACGTCCACGCCTCGCACAGTGGATCTGTGAAGTCAGCAGTCGCGGACTCGTCGGGTGTCTTCCTCCATGGCCCAAGACCTGTGGGGTTCTACATGCCGGCGTATGAGTGCCTGGATAGCATGAATCAGAGCGCCACGGCCTTCCTGATGGCCGTCATGAGCTCGAGGCGGCACGTAGAAATTGTCTACTGGACGGAGTTGCTCCACTACACGATGAAAGAAGCCCAACTGCAGATCACGTTCGCGCAAGCCATGGTTGACCCCGAGTGGGCACGTCGGACGATGGCCAAATTGCCGGAGCTGGAAATCGACAATATCTTGCGTCGAAACTAATCTCAAGCGTCCACCCTCGGACTATGTTGTCCGCGCCACTCGGGTCATGTCGTCCGGGACTCAGTTGTTGAAGCGGAACTCCACCGCGTTACGTCACCGATAGGCGTTTGGTTCGGAGCCTTGAATGTGCGCCAACCAACCATTAACTCACCCACGACGGCGGCGTGATCGCATTCGTGTTTAGCCATGCTCGCTCACTCGCGTCGTCGTAGAGCACGACGCGGGCTCTCTCGCCGAGCAAACCCAGGACGTCCGCGTCATTCCGAAATCCCGCAGCGGTCGCAAACTTCTCGCGCAGTTCGGGGGCGGTCAAAGCACTATCCCCGGAGCCACGGCGCCAGTAAAGGATAAGGTCTGCATTCTCGTTATCGCGCATTCCGTCGATGATGGCTCTCCACCACCATCGGTCTGTTTCTCCCAGTGAGCAACCAAAGATGATGAACAAGTCAGTAGCTGGAAACAGCCCGCCGTACTTGACCTTGTTCTGCGCCCAGTACGGTTTCGATAGCTTCTGCGCGCGCTTCGGTGCCTCGTCTATGCCGAAAAGCAGCGATCGCGGGATGGACTGTATCCCATGCGGGTGGACAACATCAGATACCAAGTAGGACACCATATGGAAAGACTTATTCTCCGGGTGAAACTCCGGGTGCGCCTCGGAATACGGGTGTCCAAGCGGATTCGGATGGAAATTGATGTTGCGATCCGACCATTTGTAAGGATGCGGATCGAACTGCATCTGATCGAGATAGACGAAATCATCCAGGAGCGTGGTGTAGTTGAAGTTCACGAACTTGAAGTTCAACAAGTCACCTATGTTGATGCGCCGGGGAAGCCGCATCTTGTAATACTCCTCCGAATCGCTGATGTCTCCTAGGAACTCGGTGAAGCTGACCATACTGGAGTTGTTTGAAACGGCCCGCTCGCCAAGTTGAGCAAGGAGGTCTGGAGTCACAACCTGGTCCAGAAAGGTAGAGAACTCCCGTTGCACGTCTTTAAGATCGTCGGCAATGGCGCGAGGGTCAACTCGATCCACGTTGAGCAAGCCCTCAATTGCTGACTCAATGTCGCTCCAGTTCTCAGCGGTGCCGCGCAAGCTCTCCATTCGCTCGAGAATCTTGTTCTCGCCGTCGAACTTCCGGTACTTCAGATAGTGGTAAAACGACTCGTAGCGGGTGTCGGTCAGAGAGCCAAGTCCGGACAACGCCTGAATGTCGAACCCGTTTCCAACCAGCGCCATGACGTTGTATTGGTTCTGCACGTCGTCGAAACGACCTCGATAGTCTTCGTAGCTCATTGCGACATCAATATCTCACAAAGCTGTCGCCACGCTCAACCGAACTTGTTCGAGATCGAGCGAAACCAGGTCAAGAGCCCGAGACTCGAACTCAGTTGTTGAAGCGGAACTCCACGACGTCGCCGTCCTGCATGACGTAGTCCTTGCCCTCGAGGCGCGCCTTGCCCTTGGCGCGGGCCTCCTGCACAGATCCGGTCTCCACGAGGTCGTCGAACGACACGATCTCGGCCTTGGTGAAGCCCTTCTCGAAATCGGT